>QAKL01000103.1:0-7843 GCA_003343815.1 Clostridiales bacterium | reverse complement strand
TGTTCGATAATATGCTTCATTTGCTCTAAATCAAAGGGCAAGGTAAGATCTTTTGGCATTAATAAGCCCTCCTTTAAAAATATTTTTTCTATTATCGCCGAAATATGCGGCCTTGTCAAGAAAAAAAGGGCATGTATATCGTATACATGCCCTGTCAGAGGTATAAATAAAAATTAAGCGGCTTACTTAGCTAAGCCGCTTGCAAGAATTATTTTTTTCCTTTGATGATAATATAAACCGATGCGGAAACTGCCATCGCCATCGGATAAAACATAAACGGCACCAGGGATACGCTGCTGAAGCCTGCGCCCTCGGATAAAAGGGCGGTTGCGCCTGCGGCGGCGTATAATAATTGGGCGCCGTAGGGGATTAAGCCTTGGACGACGGAGGCAAAGATGTCTAAAAGAGAAGCGGTGCGTTTGGGGTCGATACCGAATTCATCGCTGATGTCTTTGGCTAAGCCGCCGGTCATGACGATTGCGATAGTGTTATTCGCAGTAGCTAAATCGACGCCTGCTACCAAAGCGGCAATACCGGCCTGCGCGCCGCGTTTGGATCTGAGACGGCTTTTGATGAAATTAAGGACATAGGCGATACCGCCGTACTCTTTGACGAGGGAGCTGATACAGCAGACGACGATGGAAATGACGGTGATATCGTACATCGCAGCGGTGCCTGTACCCATGCAGACGAAAATATCTTCGATACCGAACATACCCGTAGCGATGCCGATAATTGCCGAGGAGACGATGCCTGCGACTAAAACGATGAAAATATTGATACCGATAAGCGCACCGACTAAAACTAAAATGTACGGCAGCATCTGTAAAAGCATCGTGCCGGTAATCGGCAGGACATCTAAAGGATCGACAGCACTGTTAATGCTTAAAATGTAGTATAAAATAGCGGTGACTATGACGGCCGGCAGGACGATGAAAAAGTTGGCTTTAAACTTGTCTTTCATTTGGCAGCCCTGAGTACGTACGGCGGCGATCGTGGTATCGGAAATCATGGACAAATTGTCGCCGAACATCGCGCCAGAGGCAGAGGCGGCGACGCAAAGCACCGGTGAATATCCGGTAGCCTGCGAGATACCGACGGCAAAAGGCACTAAAACTGTAATCGTGCCGACGGAGGTCCCCATGGCTAAAGAAATAAAGCAGCCGATAAAGAATAGACCGACGACCGCTAAAGAGGTGGGCAGGAAGTTCAAGGCGACATTGACTGTCGCAGTGGCACCGCCTGCGGCACGGACGATGCCGGAAAAAGCTCCGGCGGTTAAAAAGATCAGGCACATAGTGATGATATTATCATCGGCCAATCCTTTGGCGATCAAAGTGATTTTTTCGTCGTAGCCTAAGGCTCTGTTTTGTAAAAAGGCGACGAAAAGTGCGATCAGAAAGGCTATGCAGGCGGGCATAGCGTAAAAATCGTGAAAAGCGATACCGCCGCCGATGTACAAAATGAGAAAGACACCGACCGGCAGGAGGGCTTTGGCGTTGGGTTTGATTTCGTTCATAAACATGGCTCCTCTAAAATATTTTATAAAGATGTTTATTATTGTAACATATGACGGAAAATTAAGCAAGAAAAAATAGACAAATTAGCATATATCAGAGTGTTTTATCATTTATCTTGAAAAAGCAGATTGTAGGCATAAATGATGATAATGCCGGCATTGAGGAGAGAAATCAGACATTCCAAGAAAACCATGAAATGAAACCAATTGCCGTAGGGCACTAAATCGCCGTAGCCTAAGGAAAAGTAGGTGACAAAGCTGAAATAGAAGGCATTTTGGTAATCAAGTAAAATAGGATGGTTGGTAATAGAGGAGCGCAGACCCTGGCTGTAACCGCTTAAAGCATCGATCCAGAGATAATAAAGGGTAAAAAAGCAGACTATAGCGGTAATCATTACTGTCGCAAAAAGGATAGCACCGATTAGTTTGCTGCTTTCGCGCAAAGGACGGGCGGAAAAATGTTTTAAAAGAATCCACAGCAGTTTATACCACTGGGGCAGAAGCGACAGCGAGGAAAAAATGACGGCTAAATAGATGTAGTGGTGGTAGAGATTAAACATTTCGGCGTTTAAGAGACGGCAGAAAAGAAAAACGCTGCTCCAGCCGAAAGAAAAGGGCAGGAGAAATAAAATAATCTGCCAAAGGAGCCCGTTGTGCCATTTGGCGGAAAAAAACGCTCGATAGAGAATAAACATGAGCAAAATAAACTGAACGTAAAATAAAACGCGCAAATAAATCACCTCATTACTAATGTATGCTTAAAATGTAAGCATAAGTTTATTTTCATGCGAAAGATTGCGCAGATAGAAAAAAATACTGTTGTTTTTGCTTGACAAATGGTATAATATTTTACGGTGGTGAATGAACGGCTATGCAGATAAATACGGAGCCTGCGGAGGATAATACGTTAGGCGGGCGGGAAAAAGAAGAAAAGGAATTTTTCGTTTATATCCTGCGCTGTAGGGATAATACTTTTTATACCGGTTACAGCGATGATTTAACAAAAAGATTAAAGGCGCACAACAGCGGCCGCGGGGCGAAATACACCAAAAGCCGTCTGCCGGTGGAAATAGTGTATTATGAAGATAAGATGAGCAAATCGGAGGCTATGAGGCGTGAGTGCGCGATAAAAAAGCTTTCGCGGAAAAAGAAAGAAGAACTAATAGCGCACCAAGCGAGGAAAGGTGAAGATAATGGATAAATTAATCATAATCGATGGTAATTCTTTGGCGAACAGAGCCTTTTACGGCGTGCCGCTTTTGACTAACTCTAAAGGCGTTTATACCAATGCGGTGTACGGATTTATCAATATGATGCTGGGCTTTTTTAAAAAGCAGGAACCTATGTATGCTGCGGTGGCTTTTGACGTGAGCAAAAAGGTATTTCGCCATGAAAAATATGCCGATTATAAAGGTACGCGCAAAGGTATGCCTGAGGAATTGGCGGAACAGATGCCGATTTTAAAGGAAATTCTGCGATCGATGAATATTGCGATTTTAGAAAAAGAGGGCTACGAGGCAGACGATATCATCGGGACGGTCGTAAAAAAAGCCGAGGAAAATAATATTGCGAGCATTATCCTCACCGGGGATAAGGATTCGCTACAATTAATCAGCGAGCTGACGGAAGTATATCTGACGAAAAAGGGTATCTCTCAGACGCAAAAGATGGATTTGGCGGCATTAGCCGAGGAGTACGGGTTGAATCCTGCGCAGATCTGCGATTTAAAGGGCTTAATGGGCGACAGCTCCGATAATATCCCGGGAGTCGTCGGAGTGGGCGAAAAGACGGCACTCAAGCTTTTGAGAGAGTATCATGATGTGGAAAATCTGTACGCTCATGCCGAGGAGCTCGGCGGCAAACTGGGCGAAAAAATCCGTGCCGGGCGCGAGTCGGCGTATATGAGCAAGGAATTGGCGACGATTCATTGCGCGGTGCCGATCGAGTTTGCTTGGGAGGATTTGCTTTTAAAAAGTCCCGAACGGGAGAAATTAGTTACGCTTTATAAAGAGTTGGAGCTGAATAATTTATTAAAAGCCTTGCAAGCGGAGGAAAGCCAGCAGAAAAAAGAGATAAGCGGCGAATCTTTGTTTGACAGCAAGGCATTGGCAGATATTTTAGAGAAAACGGAAATTAATAAATTAGGTATTGCGCTTACCGAAAATAGTAAGGAGCGGACGGCCAAAATCGGGTTGTATCTAAACGGCAAGGCGTATGCTATGGATATAGCGGCTTTGGATGAAGTTATGGAGCTTTTAAGCGGCTATTTGGAGGATGAAGCGACAGCGATTTTCTGCGATGACGCGAAAAAACTTTATAACGTATGCTATAAATACGGGATCGAGGTTAATAATCTGCTGTACGACAGCGAGCTGGCGGGCTATTTATTAGAGCCGGAAAAAGAGCATACGGCGCTTAAGCAGGCAGAGGATTATCTAAATATCGAAATAGCGGAGAATGACGAGGGCTATATTTTTGCGCTGATGGAGGCATTGGCGCTTTTAAGCGAGATAGTGCCGCAAAAACTAGCCGAGCAGGAGTTAGATAAGCTTTATTATGAATTAGAGCTGCCGTTAGCCAAAGTATTAGTAAGGATGGAGCATAACGGAGTCAAAATCAACCGCGAATATTTAAACAATTTAAACGCCGAATTAACCGAGCGCATTGCGCAAATTACGGATAAAATTTATACGGAAGCAGGAGAGGAGTTTAATCTGAACTCACCGAAACAGCTCGGAGTGATTTTGTTTGAAAAATTGGGGATGCCGGTGATTAAAAAGACGAAAACCGGCTATTCAACTTCGGCGGAGGTGCTGGAGCAGTTAAAAGATTACGCGATCGTTGAAAATATTTTGGCGTATCGCCAACTGGCTAAGCTGAAATCGACCTATGTCGAGGGCTTGCTTAATCTGGCAGATGAAAACGACGCGATTCATACTTCGTTTAACCAGACGATCACCGCGACGGGCAGACTATCCAGCACCGAGCCTAATTTGCAAAATATCCCGGTGAAAACCGAGGAGGGCAGACGAATCCGCGAGGCGTTTATCGCCAAGAAAAAAGGTAATCTTTTATTAGCCTGCGATTATTCGCAGATCGAGTTAAGGGTGCTGGCGCATGTTTCCGGTGATGAAGTGCTGAAAAACAGCTTTATTAATGCTGAGGACATCCACGCGCGCACTGCCTCGGAGGTATTTGGCGTGCCGATGAGCGAGGTGACGCGCGAGCAGCGCCGCAACGCAAAGGCGGTCAATTTCGGGATTATCTACGGGCAGAGCGATTTTGGGCTGGCTAATGAGCTGGGGATCAGCCGTAAAGAAGCGAAAGAGTATATCGATAATTATTTCGCGCGCTATCACACGGTCAAAGACTGGATCACCGGGACGATAGAGGAAACGAAAAAGACGGGATTTGTCACGACATTAGCGCACCGCCGACGCTATATCCGCGATATCAACAGTAAAAATTTCAATTTGCGCAGCTTTGCGGAGCGCACGGCAGTCAATACTCCGATCCAAGGGAGCGCGGCGGATATTATCAAAATTGCGATGCTGGATATAGATAAAAAACTGCGCGAGGAAAAATTGCGCAGTCAGATGATTTTGCAGATCCACGACGAATTGGTCTTTGAGATGCCGCCGGAGGAGGCTCCGCATTTGATAGCATTGGTGAAAAAATCAATGGAAAACGCCGTGAAATTAGATGTGCCGCTTGCGGTCGATGTCAAGGTCGGATTTAATTTAGCGCAAATGGATAAAGCCTAAGATAAGCCAAATTTCAAGCAAAAGAGGTAATAATTATGCCGGAATTACCGGAGGTAGAAACAGTGTGTCGCTCTTTGAGGCCGTTTTTGGTCGGAAAAACTGTCGAAAAGTGCGAGGTTAAAGAGGAAAAGCTGATAAAATCGTCTACGGCGGCGAAGTTTGTGCAGGATATCTGCGGCAGCACATTTACCGCTGTGAACAGACGAGGCAAGTATATATTGCTCGAAACGGATAAAGGAGAGACGCTGGTCGTGCATTTACGCATGACGGGCAAGCTTTTGATCTCCGATAAGACGGAGAAAGTGGGCAAGCATACTCATGTGCGCTTTATTTTAAATGATGACCAAAAAGAATTGCGCTACGACGATACGCGTAAATTCGGGATTTTATATTTGGGAGATAGACAGAAATTAAGCGAGCTTAATGGCTTGGCAAGTCTGGGATATGAGCCGCTGAGCGAGGAGTTTACGCCACAGGTGTTGGCAGAAATGATGCGCAAATGTCAGAAGAAAATCAAAGCGTTTTTGCTGGATCAGACGAAAATTGCCGGGATAGGGAATATTTACGCCGATGAGATACTTTTTCAGGCGAAAATCCATCCCGAGAGTGTAACAAAAAATATTACCGATGAAAAAGTGATCACTGCGCTTCATTTTGCGATCCGCGACCGTTTAAGCCAAGGCATCAAATACGGCGGCAGCTCGATCAAAGACTATGTGAATTCGTTCGGTGAGTCGGGGAGTTTTCAGAAAATGCACAAGGTTTACGGCAAATATGGTGAAGCATGCAGCGAGTGCGGGACGATTTTAGAGAAAATCACGTCAGCCGGGCGCACGAGCACCTATTGTCCGCATTGTCAGAAGAAATATTAAAACCAATTTCTCTTTCTTTGCATATAGTAATAATATCTATATGCGGGGGTGAAGAGATGTTTTTGATCTTATTGATAGTTATTGCCGTGAGTTTGGACTGTCTGGGGACGGGGTTAGCTTACGGACTGCAAAATATTATAATTAAAAAAACGGCGATTGGCTTGATTGCCTTGACGTCGGGGGCGATGTTTGCTGTCGCCATGGGCTTGGGCAAGGTCATCAAGGGCTTTGTTGCGGCAGAAATAGTGAATGCCGCAGGAGCGGTAATCGTGATGTGTCTGGGCGTTTATGCGCTCATACGCGCAAGCGTCATTGCGGTAAAGCGCGACAAGATGCTTTTGGAAATCGTCGTAGGCAGAATCGGCATCATGATCAAAATTTTGCACGACGCGAAAGAGGCAGATTTAGACCGCTCAGGCATCATCAGCAATAAAGAAGCGTTTTATCTGGCGGTATCGTTATCTTTTGACGCTTTTGCGGTGGGGATAGGCGCGGCATTGATGGAGTTGGATTGGTTAATCAGCAGCATAGCGGTCGGAATAGGTGCGGCGGGATCATTGCTGATAGGTTTATATTTAGGTCGAAAAATGGGCGGACGTGTCGGCTACGACAGATTAAAGGTACTGCCGGGCGTTTTGCTAATCGCGGTAGGGGTGTTCCGTCTGCTCCAAGGATAGGTGATATATGAATGAAGAAAAAAGTAATCGCTCTTACCGGCGGTATCGCCGTCGGTAAGAGTACGGTCAGTGATTATTTAAAAAGCTTGGGCTATGAGGTGATCGACGCCGATCTTATTTCCCGAGAAATAGCGGCTGAGGGCACAGAGGGACTGGCGCAGATTATCGCAGTATTTGGCGAAAAATATCTGCGCGCGGACGGCTCGCTCGACCGTAAAGCTTTGGGGGCGCATGTTTTCGCTGATCCTGCCGAATTAAAACGCTTGGAGGAAATCACAATCCCCTTAATTGAGCAGGAGATCGACAAAAAAGTCGCGGAAAGTATGGGAGAGACGGTTTTTGTCGATGGAGCGACTATTATCGAAAACGGGCTGCAGGGTAAATTTGCCGAGATATGGGTCGTGGGCACCGATGAAAAAACACAGTTAGAGCGCTTGCGCGCGAGAGATAATTTGAGTGAAGATGAGGCTTTTAAGCGGGTGCAAAGCCAGATGCCCTTGGCGGAAAAGAAAAAATATGCCGATGTCTATTTGGATAACAGCGGCGAAAAAGCCGATATTTATAAGCAGGTGGATAAAGCTTTACTAAGTCTTGTGGAGTAATTGACTCTTGTCGTATTAAAATAAATGTGTTACAATAAATAAAAAATTCGGAAGGAAGATGTAAAGGTGAAATTTAACGGAGCCTTGGTGCAGTTGGAGGATATGGTGATTGCGGTAGCGGTGGACAGCGCGGATTTTTTAAGCCTCCCACAGGAGGAGAAAATGGCGAAAATGCGTGCTTATCAGAGCGCATTTCCAAAGACGCCGTTTGTGATGCTGCTTGATATGGGGGCGGGCGAGAGTGAGTTTTTCGGGCGTCCAGATTTGGTGGCGAAAATGCGGGAAGTGCCGCTTAATTATATTACCTTTAAAGTTTACGAAACAAAAGAGGATTAATCATGAGTGAGATTCCATTGTTTAAAAATGTGGAAAATGACGGCTTGGATTGCCGACTTTTCGGCTATATTTG
>QAKL01000049.1:8379-14408 GCA_003343815.1 Clostridiales bacterium | reverse complement strand
CTTTCGGGCCACAGGCTACGCCGCCGATCACTACGATGTTTAAATCTGACATCCAAATCCACTCCTTTATATTTATAAACATGACAATCAAACTTTTTTACGCTTAAATTATAGCGCAAATCGGCATTTATGACAATAGTCAAATACCATTCTTTCATTGATAATGATTATTAAACACATAAATCATAGCATATTTTTTTACATCACGCAAGCATTGATAAACCGAAAAACTATCCGGAAATAGTATCTAAAAAATTTTAGATAACGACAGCTAACAGTTTCTATAAACAGCTAACCTTTTTTATCATTTTTCGCCCACTAAGAGGCGCGCGCCAAAATCATCAGAAAAATTTATATAAAATGACAAGATTAACTTTCCACAAAACCGAAAAAACCTCTGGAAAATCTCCCGAGATTGTAGTATTATAAATATAGCGAACCGGCGCCTCTACTCAAACACACACCGACTTTGGTAACGGCTCGCTTATCAAAGGACAAGAAGTGAGCAGCTTCTTGTTTTTTTTATCAAAAAATCGGTTAAAATACATGATATCTCTGTCAAAGGAGCTTTTTTATGCATTACGGACTTATTTTGGAAATGATCGGCACTATCGCCTTTGCCTCCTCCGGCGCCATGACCGGGATCAAAAAAAATATGGACATATTCGGCATCATCGTTTTGGCAGTAGTTACCGCGCTGGGCGGCGGTATAATCCGCGATGTTATTTTAGGCAATACTCCTCCCAAAATGTTCAGCAATTATAGCTATACTTTAGTCGCGATCACGACGGCGGTCGTATTATTTTTGCTTTTCCGCTGTAACTCTCATCTGCTCAGCGGCAGATTTATCCCTGTTTACGAATCCGTAATGAATATTGCCGACGCGGTAGGCTTGGGCATTTTCACCGTCTCCGGCATCGCTACCGCACAAAATTTGGGCTATGACGGCACTTTTTTGTTGATTTTTGTTGGGATGCTCACCGGCATCGGCGGCGGTATCTGCCGCGACGTGCTGGCTAAAGAAATCCCATATATTTTCGTTAAGCAAATCTACGCCTCTGCCTCGCTTATCGGCGCGGTGGTGTATCTAATCGCCTTAAATTGGCTTACTAATATCCCTGCCTCCGTCATCAGTGTCACCACAACCTTGATCATCCGCCTTTTGGCGACGCATTACCGCTGGGATCTGCCGAAAGTACGGTAAAACCACAGAAAAAAAACACTCTCTCGAAATACTTCAGGAGAGTGTTTTTTCTAACCACAATCTGCACTCGTAATGCGTAAAATCGCAGGGCGTGCGCCGTTTATCCTTGCAGGTGAAACCGCATTTTAAATATAGCGCCATCGCGGGATAATTATTATCCGCCACCTCGAGCGCCATACGCTTTAATCCGCACTCTTTCGCCTTTTTCTCAGCTAATGACAAAAGATACTCCGCCAGCCCCTGTCTGCGGTGCAGCGCATCCGTACAGAGTGCCTCGACATAAAAAGTATCCTTTTTGCAGGAGCTCTGCCACTGTTCCAGACGTTTTTTGCTTTGGCAATATTCCTCCGCAGTAAGCCACTTGCGCAGCTTTTCCTCCTTGAAATCGAAAAAATTGCAGCCGTTGGCATAATATCCCAACAGCGCCGCCAATTCGCAGCCTTTGGCGGTAAAAATCACTGCCTCGTAATTCAAGCTTTCTTTTAAAATCCATTTGGCTTTTTGCTCGGGGAAAAGCCACGTCACCAAAGGCTCAAAATTTTGATAAGTTAATTCTGCGATCTGCTCATAAAAATATTCCCGCTCCATAAAAAATCCCTCCTGCCGCAGTATATGCATTGGGAGGGATTTTGTGCTTGTTTAGGTTTAATTATTTAATTGCAATATTTTGTCCTTTGCGCGTAAGTGTTTTTTCGACTCCCCCCGTAAAGCTTCCTATCGCTAAAATCTGCACATCGCTTCGTACACCGCTTAAATCCACATTTTCATTTAAGCCGCTGCCGTCTAACAAAACTAACGCCCCATGCGGCAGATCGTTTAATTTCGCCAAATCCGCTGCCGAGGATATAGCAAGCGCATAAATATTAGTTAATCCTTTGCGGATATCCTCAATCTCCGAAATCCCGAAAATATCGATCAAACTGCGGCGGACGTTGATCTCCGGCAGCTCTGTCCCGCGAATCGCCGCCTGGGCAAAGCCGCGAGTAGCGATGATCTCATTATCCGCGTTATAAATTTCTTCCTCATCGACCAGCATCTGACCATTCTCATCGGCGGTAGTTTTCGCAAACCACAGATATTCGTGATGATTGGCGAAAAAATAAAGCCGCGAAATATTATCCAAATTAGCGTTTTCCTCTAAACCCAAAGCAAATTTTTTCAATGTCAAAATACTCCCAAAAACCGCCAAAGCGTCGTTTTCATCCTCAGCCTTTAAAATATTGATTTGCGCAAATTCGCACGGCTTGATTGTAAATCCGCTTTTTTTGTTGCGCAGTTCCATTTTTGCAATTTTCATCGTTAATTCTCCTTTGTTATCGTTATTTTAAAGCTTTCTTCCGGTAAATATATAATAGCACCCCAAGCTTTTTTTGGCAAATATTTTTTTCCATAAATATTTTATCGCTGCTACAATTTCAGCACGCTCGATCCTTAAAAAAGTAAATTTAATTTGTTTAGCGGAGAATTTTGTGCTATAGTATAATTAAAACTATTTTGAAAGGAGAGAGTCTTTTGGAGCTTGCTTCATTGATAAACGATCCGTCCTTGCGCGAGCTTTTAAGCGAAACAACAATCGAACGCGCCAAAATCAACCGCAGCGAAAACAAGTTGTATATTTATCTCGCAAGCGCGCGTCTTTTGCAGTATAAACATCTCGCCCTACTCCAAAAAGAGCTCAGCCGCCAGTTCCCGCCTGATGAATGCACTTTAATCATCAAAATTCGCTTTTATCTCTCCGAGCAATACACCCCGCAAGCCATCCTCGAAAATTACTGGCCTAGCATCGTCGAGGAAAGCCGCGAAGCTTTAGGCATGCTTGATTACAGTATCTTGAAAAAAAGCGCCTGGCACTGTAAAGACGATAAGCTTATTTTAACAGCTCAAGCTTCGCCTTTAGTGAGCAAAAACGAGAAAATTTTAACGAATTTTATCATAAATATCCTGCGCGAGCGCTTCGCTTTAGATTTAGCCTGCGAGTGGCGCTATACCAAAGCCAAGGCGAGCGCGAAAATAACTCCTGTTTACCACGCCCCAATTATTGAAAAAGCGCCTGCGCCGGAATCTTCCGCTCCCCTCCCCGAGCCGGAAACAGCAGAGAAACCCGCCCTTAAAAAGCGTAAAAACGACGATCCCTCGCTAATTTACGGCCGTAATTTCGACGGCGAGTCCACGCCTATTTCTGAGATCACTGACGCGATCGGTGAGGTCATCATCGCCGGACAGATCATCAAATTAGACGTGCGCGAGCTGCGCAGCGAAAAAAAACTGGCAATTTTCGCCGTGACCGACTTTCACGATACGATCCAGTGCAAGGTCTTCTTGGAAAAAGAGCAGGCAGACGAATTTTTGGACAAGCTGAAATTAAAGTCTTTCGTCAAACTAAAAGGCATGGCAATGATCGACAAATACGACCGTGAGGTCAATATTTCCTCAATCCGCGGGATTCGCTTAATTAACGATTTCACCGCTAAAAGGCAGGACAACAGCCCCGAAAAGCGCGTCGAATTGCACGCTCATACCTTGATGAGCGACATGGACGGCTTGGTCGATGTCAAAGAATTGATCAAGCGCGCCAAAGCCTGGGGGCATGAGGCGATCGCTGTCACCGACCACGGCGTCGTGCAGTCTTTCCCCGAAGCGTTTCATACTATTAAGCCCGACGAGCCGTTCAAGGTCATCTACGGCTGCGAAATATATTTAGTCGACGATTTAAAAGCCGCCGTAAGTGAGCCTGCGGGGCAGTCTTTAGACACGCCCGTCGTCGTTTTCGACTTGGAGACAACGGGATTCAGCGCGCTCAACGACAAAATCATCGAAATCGGCGCCGTAAAGTTAGTAAACGGCGAGATCGTCGATCGTTTCTCCACTTTCGTCAACCCTGAAATTCCCATTCCCTACGAAATCGAGAAACTCACTTCGATTAGCGATGAGATGGTACTTGACGCTCCCACGATTGAGGAAATACTCCCTAAATTTATCGCTTTCTGCGAAAATTGCGCAGTAGCGGCGCACAATGCCGATTTTGACAACAGCTTTATTACAGCAAACGCTGCGCGTTTAAACCTCCCGTGGCAAAAAACAGTGCTGGATACCGTCACCATGGCGCGTATTTTATTACCTAATTTACACAATCACAAACTGGACACCGTCGCCAAGGAATTAGAGATATCTCTCGAAAATCACCACCGCGCCGTCGATGACGCCGAGGCTACGGCGCTTATCTATCAAAAATTAATGGAGCGCTTTAGCGAGCAAGGCGTGGCAAGCTTTGACGAAATCAATAATTTCGGCAAGCTTTCTATCGAAACGGTTAAAAAAATGCCGACCTATCACGCGATAGTTTTGGCGCAAAACGACATCGGCCGCGTCAATCTCTACAAGCTTATCAGCTTATCGCACTTGGATTATTACGCGCGCCGTCCGAGGATTCCGCGCAGTCTTTTGGAGGAAAACCGCGAAGGACTTATCTTAGGCTCGGCTTGCGAAGCGGGCGAGCTGGTGCAGGCTATTTTACGCAATGTGCCGCACTCAGAAATCAACCGTATCGTCAATTTCTACGATTATCTGGAAATCCAGCCCTTGGGCAATAATGCATTTATGCTCGCAAGCGACAAGCACCCGCAAATTAACTCCATGAGCGATTTAGAGGAGTTAAACAAAACTATCGTCCGTTTGGGCGAGGAGTTTAATAAACCCGTCTGCGCGACCTGCGATGTGCATTTCTTAGATCCCGAGGACGAGGTCTACCGCCGCATCATCATGGCTGGCAAAGGCTTCCCCGACGCGGACAATCAAGCGCCTTTGTATCTGCGCACCACCGAGGAAATGCTCGAGGAGTTTAAATATTTAGGCCGCGAAAAAGCCTACGAGGTCGTGGTTACCAATACACGCAAAATTAACTCCATGATCGAAAAAATCGCTCCTGTCCGCCCCGACAAATGCCCGCCGGTTATCGCTGATTCAGATAAAACATTGCGGCAAATCTGCTACGAAAAGGCACACAGCATTTACGGCGAAAATCTGCCCTCGCAAGTCGAGGAACGTTTGGAGCACGAGCTTAAATCCATCATCGGCAACGGCTTCGCCGTCATGTACATCATCGCCCAAAAACTCGTCTGGAAATCCAACGACGACGGCTACTTAGTCGGCTCCCGCGGTTCCGTCGGCTCTTCTTTGGCGGCGACGATGGCAGGTATCACCGAGGTCAATCCCCTGCCGCCGCATTACTACTGCGCCGAGTGTCACTACAGCGAGTTTGACTCTGATGAGGTCAAAAAATACCGCGGCATGAGCGGCTGCGATATGCCCGATAAAGTCTGCCCCGTCTGCGGTGCGCAATTGAAAAAAGAGGGACACGACATTCCTTTCGAGACGTTCTTAGGCTTTAACGGCGATAAAGAGCCTGATATCGACTTAAACTTTTCCGGTGATTATCAGCCCGTCGTCCACGCCTACACCGAGGAAATATTCGGCAAAGGTCACACTTTCCGCGCAGGCACCATCGGTACTTTAGCGGAAAAAACCGCTTACGGCTATGTGCTTAAATATTTCGAGGAGCGCGGGCAGACCAAGCGCAGCTGCGAAATCGAGCGCCTGAGTCAGGGCTGCGTCGGCGTGCGCCGCACTACCGGGCAGCACCCAGGCGGCATCATCGTCTTGCCGCACGGCGAGGAAATTTACTCCTTTACTCCTGTGCAGCACCCGGCAAATGATACCCATACCTCTATCATCACCACGCACTTTGACTATCACTCGATCGACCATAACCTTTTAAAATTAGACATCCTCGGACACGATGATCCGACGATGATCAAACGTTTAGAGG
>QAKL01000049.1:0-6755 GCA_003343815.1 Clostridiales bacterium | reverse complement strand
GCGCCAAAGCCTGGGGGCATGAGGCGATCGCTGTCACCGACCACGGCGTCGTGCAGTCTTTCCCCGAAGCGTTTCATACTATTAAGCCCGACGAGCCGTTCAAGGTCATCTACGGCTGCGAAATATATTTAGTCGACGATTTAAAAGCCGCCGTAAGTGAGCCTGCGGGGCAGTCTTTAGACACGCCCGTCGTCGTTTTCGACTTGGAGACAACGGGATTCAGCGCGCTCAACGACAAAATCATCGAAATCGGCGCCGTAAAGTTAGTAAACGGCGAGATCGTCGATCGTTTCTCCACTTTCGTCAACCCTGAAATTCCCATTCCCTACGAAATCGAGAAACTCACTTCGATTAGCGATGAGATGGTACTTGACGCTCCCACGATTGAGGAAATACTCCCTAAATTTATCGCTTTCTGCGAAAATTGCGCAGTAGCGGCGCACAATGCCGATTTTGACAACAGCTTTATTACAGCAAACGCTGCGCGTTTAAACCTCCCGTGGCAAAAAACAGTGCTGGATACCGTCACCATGGCGCGTATTTTATTACCTAATTTACACAATCACAAACTGGACACCGTCGCCAAGGAATTAGAGATATCTCTCGAAAATCACCACCGCGCCGTCGATGACGCCGAGGCTACGGCGCTTATCTATCAAAAATTAATGGAGCGCTTTAGCGAGCAAGGCGTGGCAAGCTTTGACGAAATCAATAATTTCGGCAAGCTTTCTATCGAAACGGTTAAAAAAATGCCGACCTATCACGCGATAGTTTTGGCGCAAAACGACATCGGCCGCGTCAATCTCTACAAGCTTATCAGCTTATCGCACTTGGATTATTACGCGCGTCGTCCGAGGATTCCGCGCAGTCTTTTGGAGGAAAACCGCGAGGGACTTATCTTAGGCTCGGCTTGCGAAGCGGGCGAGCTGGTGCAGGCTATTTTACGCAATGTGCCGCACTCAGAAATCAACCGTATCGTCAATTTCTACGATTATCTGGAAATCCAGCCCTTGGGCAATAATGCATTTATGCTCGCAAGCGACAAGCACCCGCAAATTAACTCCATGAGCGATTTAGAGGAGTTAAACAAAACTATCGTCCGTTTGGGCGAGGAGTTTAATAAGCCCGTCTGCGCGACCTGCGATGTGCATTTCTTAGATCCCGAGGACGAGGTCTACCGCCGCATCATCATGGCTGGCAAAGGCTTCCCCGACGCGGACAATCAAGCGCCTTTGTATCTGCGCACCACCGAGGAAATGCTCGAGGAGTTTAAATATTTAGGCCGCGAAAAAGCCTACGAGGTCGTGGTTACCAATACACGCAAAATTAACTCCATGATCGAAAAAATCGCTCCTGTCCGCCCCGACAAATGCCCGCCGGTTATCGCTGATTCAGATAAAACATTGCGGCAAATCTGCTACGAAAAGGCACACAGCATTTACGGCGAAAATCTGCCCTCGCAAGTCGAGGAACGTTTGGAGCACGAGCTTAAATCCATCATCGGCAACGGCTTCGCCGTCATGTACATCATCGCCCAAAAACTCGTCTGGAAATCCAACGACGACGGCTACTTAGTCGGCTCCCGCGGTTCCGTCGGCTCTTCTTTGGCGGCGACGATGGCAGGTATCACCGAGGTCAATCCCCTGCCGCCGCATTACTACTGCGCCGAGTGTCACTACAGCGAGTTTGACTCTGATGAGGTCAAAAAATACCGCGGCATGAGCGGCTGCGATATGCCCGATAAAGTCTGCCCCGTCTGCGGTGCGCAATTGAAAAAAGAGGGACACGACATTCCTTTCGAGACGTTCTTAGGCTTTAACGGCGATAAAGAGCCTGATATCGACTTAAACTTTTCCGGTGATTATCAGCCCGTCGTCCACGCCTACACCGAGGAAATATTCGGCAAAGGTCACACTTTCCGCGCAGGCACCATCGGTACTTTAGCGGAAAAAACCGCTTACGGCTATGTGCTTAAATATTTCGAGGAGCGCGGGCAGACCAAGCGCAGCTGCGAAATCGAGCGCCTGAGTCAGGGCTGCGTCGGCGTGCGCCGCACTACCGGGCAGCACCCAGGCGGCATCATCGTCTTGCCGCACGGCGAGGAAATTTACTCCTTTACTCCTGTGCAGCACCCGGCAAATGATACCCATACCTCTATCATCACCACGCACTTTGACTATCACTCGATCGACCATAACCTTTTAAAATTAGACATCCTCGGACACGATGATCCGACGATGATCAAACGTTTAGAGGAATTGACAGGCTTCAGCGCTAAGCAGATCCCATTAAACGAGGAAAAAGTGCTGTCGCTTTTCAAAAATACATCTGCTTTGGGTATTACGCCCGATGATTTGACCGACTGTGAGCTGGGCTGCTTAGGCGTGCCGGAGTTCGGCACCGATTTCGCCATGCAGATGCTAAAAGAAACCAAACCGAAATGCTTTTCCGACTTGGCGCGTATCGCAGGGCTTTCCCACGGTACCGACGTCTGGCTCAACAATACTCAAGAATTAATCAAATCCGGCAAATGTGATTTGCAAAGCGCCATCTGCACCCGTGACGACATCATGACTTACTTAATCGGCATGGGCTTAGAAAGCGGCACTGCCTTTAAAATTATGGAAAACGTCCGCAAAGGCAAGGTCGCCGGTCACAAATGCGACAAATGGGACGACTGGAAAGCCGTCATGCTCGAGCACGGCGTGCCTGAATGGTACATCTGGTCGTGCGAGCGCATCCAGTATATGTTCCCCAAAGCCCACGCTGTCGCCTACGTCATGATGGCGGTGCGTATCGCTTATTACAAAGTCTACTACCCGCACGCGTACTACGCTGCGTACTTTGCGATCCGCGCCTCGGGCTTTGATTATGAATTAATGTGTCAAGGAGCCGATAAGCTCAACGAGCATATCAAGGATTTCAAATCACGCAGCAGCAGTTTGTCGCAAAAAGAGCAGGATTCTTATAAGGACATGCGCGTCGTGCAGGAAATGTATGCCCGCGGCATTGACTTTATGCCGATCGACATTTACCGTGCCAAAGCGCACAAATTCCAAATATTTGACGGCAAAATCATGCCCGCTTTGGATACCATTGACGGCTTAGGCGATAAGGCCGCCGACAGCGTCGAGGAAGCTGCAAAAATGGGCGAATTTCTCTCCCGCGACGATTTCCGTAAACGCACTAAATTAAGCACCACCGTAGTCGAAACCATGCACCGCTTAAATCTTTTGCAGGGTCTGCCCGAAAGCAATCAACTATCTATCTTGGATATGTTCGGCTAAGCGAGCTATAAAAAACATTTGTAGAAAATCCGTCAAAATCCGTGTATAATAAATTTATCAGTTTTGTACGCACACAAAGAAAGCGAGGTTTGTTATGGAAAACACTTTAAATCAAGAGCAATTTAATCACATCAAAGAAGCCGCCGCCGAAGGTTTCGCCCGCGCCCAGTTTAATCTGGCGTTATGTTATCATCACGGCGATTTCGTCGAAAAAGATTTCGACGAAGCCTTGAAATGGTATCACAAAAGCGCCGATCAGGGCAATATGAACGCCGCCTATGCTTTGGCGATGATGTATTACAAAGGCGAGGAAATTCAGCGTGATATGGAAAAAGCCTTTCATTATTTCGAAATCGCCTCGAAAAAAGGGCACACCATGGCGCGCCACTATCTGGCGGAATGTTACACTTTCGGTCAGGGCGTCGAGCAGGATTTCGAGCAGGCCACCGTCTGGTACACCCAAGCCGCCGAAAAGAACAATTTAGACTCCATGGTCAATTTAGGCATCTGCTATACCGAGGGCTTAGGCGTCGAGCAAAATTACGAAAAAGCGTTTTACTGGTTTGATTTAGCCGCAGGCAAAGGCTATGCCGCCGCCGAGTACAATTTAGGCTTGTGCTATTTAAACGGCGAGGGCGTAGAAAAAGACGAAGCGAAAGCCGTCGATTATTTCACCCGTGCCGCTAAGCAGGAATTATCCGACGCGCAATACACTTTGGCATTATGCTGCCGCGACGGGATCGGCACCGCAAAAGATGACGAGCAATATAAATACTGGCTCGAAAAAGCCGCCTCTCACGGTCAGGAAGAAGCGGTAGAATTATTAAATGCCTAATGTATCAAACTAACGAAGAACGAGCTTATAAACCGATTGATTTTCATAATATCGTTTTGGATTTTACCGACTGCAAATATCCTGCGGACATTCATCGTGTTTTAAAAGACTCCTTTGGCTTTCCGGAATATTACGGAGCCAACTGGGACGCTTTGTGGGACTGCTTAAACGATTTATTTTTTAGCTCAGAAGAAGCTCTCGTCAAAATTTGCGGAATTTCTACCCTTGATAAAGAAATGCAAGCATATCTTAAGCCGATGTTTGAGCTTTTTAGCGATATATCCGACGATAATCCAAATATTATTTTTAAATCTATCTCATAATAAAAAGATGGCAGACTAAAAAGTGTCTGCCATCTTTTTATTATGCCCCGACTTTGCAAGATTTTTCTTTTTCGAGCTTAGCTTTTTGCCCGCGCGGACTTTCTTCCCACAATTCTTCCGCCGCCGGCGCCCAATCAGCGGCGTATTGCTCGCATTTCGCACATAAATGCTCTGCGCTTTCCGGCGATTGCAGATCTGTCGAGTGCGCATCGGTTGAATCAATCATCGCCCGTAATTTCTCCGGATTTTCGAGCATGGGGCAGGGGCGCAAATGATTTTCATTAAACGGCTGACCTGCATGATATGCCTTAAACAGCGGCATCTGCAGCGCCTCTAAAAGCGAGGTTTTGCGAATATTAGCATCGGAATAGTGAATAAAAACGCACGGTTCGATATCGCCCGCAGCATTAATATGCAAGTAACGCCGTCCGCCTGCTACGCAGCCGCCCACATATTCGCCGTCGTTTTGGAAATCCATCGCAAATATCGGCTGACTCGCTCTGATTTCGCGCACGCGATGATACATATATTTTCTCTGCTCAACCGAAGGCATTAACTCCGGCACGGCTTCGTTGCCGACGGGCATATAGTGGAAATACCAGACGAATTTCGCGCCCCACTCGACCATTTGCGCGATATATTTCTCCGAGCTGATCGAGTCCACATTTTGCGCGGTATAGCAGCAGCTGATGCCAAAAGGCAGACGTTTTTCCTTTAATAAATTCATCGCCCGCACGACCTTATGATAGGTACCGCTACCGCGGCGGGCATCAGTTGAGGACTCAAATCCCTCCACGCTTAGCGCAGGGATCAAATTACCCACCTCAAGCATCGCCTCGGTAAAATCATCGTCGATCAAGGTTCCGTTAGTAAAGGTCAAAAACATACAGTCGTTATGCTTGTGGCAAATAGCAATCAAATCATTTTTACGCACCAGCGGCTCGCCGCCGGTATAAATGTAGAAATAAATACCCATTTCCTTGCCCTGAGTGATGATTGAGTCGATTTCATCAAAGCTTAAGTTCAATTTATTGCCGTACTCCGCCGCCCAGCAGCCGGTGCAGTGCAGATTGCACGCCGAGGTCGGATCCAAAAGGATCGCCCAAGGGATATTGCAGTCATATTTTTTACGCAGTTCTTCTTCCTTTTTCCAGCCCAGAAGCACCGCATTAAGCGCGAAATTTTCAAAGGCTTTTTCCAAGACATGACTGTCTATATCATCCCACAAACTCCAGATGAGCTTGTGCATATTACAATCCGGATCATTGATGACATTACGGATGGCATCGCGGTGTTTTTTGAAGCTGTTTTCTCCATCTCCTGCCAGTCGGTCCGTCCATTTCATCAATTTCGGAATATTCTCATCGGGATTTTTTCCCAGATAGCTAAACGCTGTCTTTAATCCCATGCGTACTGCTTTGTTTGACGTATCCATAAATATCGCTCCTTTAGTTTGTATAATATTTATTCATTTCTTAAGCAAATTATACAATAAAGTTTTTTATGGATAAACCGACAAAATTTTCGCTTTGTCGAAAATTTTGACACTCACGCACATTTGTCTAATTTTTCGCTTCCAAAAATCTCTCGATGACAAACTCCAAATTAGCGTCAAGCAGGAGAAAATAATACTCTATCTTCGCATGATACTCCTGCGGCATACCTAACTCGATCCATTTCAAAAATAAGCCGCTGAAACCGCAGGAATAAATATCGAGGATCGCTTCACACTCGTCCTCGCTCAAAAAAGCGCTTTTCGGCACTAACGCCAGCTTCTCCTTTAAATGTGTACGGGCGTATTCTTCCACAATATTTTCATACTGCATATGGTTGACCGAGTCAAAGCCGTTTAAAATAATTTGCCGATTGTCCTCGAAATAGCGAAACACCCGCGATAATTGCTTTTTTAAATCGCTGTTTTGCGCTTCCTTGTTTCTTAAAAGTTCGTCAATTTCCGTATTTAAGCTCCAAGCGATCAAATCATAAATATCCTGAAAATGATAATAAAACGTCTGACGATTAACTCCGCAGTCCTCAACTAAATCTTTGACCGTAATTTTATCAAGCGGCCTCTCTTTCAACAATTTTCGTAACGATTGCGCCAAAGCGTATTTCGTTAATTGGCTCATTTTTTCACCTGCTTTATATTGGGTTAATATGTAAAATTTAGAAAAAACAACTAAAAGGTACGGGTTTTTGTAAATTTACAAAAAAGAAAAACCATAAAAACCTTTTTCGTTAAGAGGGTTAGGGGGGATCCGATTTCCCCCCTTAAACCCTCTTAACAATCACCCTAACCCCCTTAAAACG
>QAKL01000018.1 GCA_003343815.1 Clostridiales bacterium | reverse complement strand
GTTGGTCGTTTTTGGGTATGATTTGGCCGAGCTTTATGGCATTATCAGGTGTTGGTTTGGTTATCGGCATGGATAAGATGCTGGTAGCGGCTTTCGGAAATTATACAGTTATGGGTATGCTTTTTATGTTTTTGATGACTGCAGTCATGGATGAAGTAGGCGCTATGGATATGCTGGTCAATAAAATTTTAGGTGCGAAATTTATGTACGGCAAGCCCTGGATACTTTTATGCGTCATCTATTTTGCAGCCTTTATCGGCGGTATGTTTAATGCTATGGTTATGACTATCGTCTTTATTCAATTATTTATTTCAATATTCCAAAAAGTCGGAATTGCTCCGTATAGTAAATTAGCTACGACGATGCTAATCGGCGTACCGATTGCTATGATGATGGCGCAGATAGCTTTTCCGTTTATCGGGCAGGGTTTATCTTTGACCTCGACTTACACAATGATGTTTCAGCAGCAGATGAATTATGCTTCTTATATGCTTTTCATTATTCCGATGGGACTTTTTATTTTGTTTTTCTATGTTAATGTCATTATGCGCTTTGTATTTCGCGTGGATGTTTCGCCGCTTAAAAATGTCGACGCATCTATGCTGGGCGACGGAGCGAAAGCTAATCGTGATCAAATCGTCTCACTGGTTTTCTTTGCAGTATTCATGTGCATTATGCTTATTGCTTCTCTAAGTTTTTTCGGGCCGCTACAGCAGTTTTTGGCACAATTCGGAATGTTTGGCGTGGTAGCGATTATTGTGGGGATTATGATGATGATTAAGCGCGAAGACGGCACACCGCTTTTGAATTTCTATAAAGCCGCGGCGAAAATAGGCTGGGATCCGGTACTTTTATTAGCCTTTATCATGGTTATGGCGTATTATATGAACGATCCTTCAACCGGTATTACTGCGACAATGATGAGCTGGCTTACTCCGTTTACCAAGCTTTCGCCAATGATCTTTATTGTTGTTGCTTTGTTATTTGCGGCGATTATCACTAATATCGCCAATAACTTGATTACGGTTGTCATGATTATGCCTGTTTTAGGGCAATTTGCACTGCAGGCCGGGATGGACACAACCTATATCATGGCTATTTTGTTTATGTGTGCGCATTTTGCTTTAGCTACTCCGGCTGCCAATCCGTCCACCGGAATAGTATTCTCCTATACCAATTGGGTGAAAGCAGGCAGCTTAAGCAAATACGGTATCATTACGGTTATTATTCTTTTTATAGTTGAAATTGTAATTGGCATTCCGTTTGCCAATTTAGTATTTTAATTAAGCTTTAACCTTGGTTTTAAAGTAAGCGTTTCGTATAACGGAGGATATGAGACGACTTTCTTTTTAACATAGCATATATATTTCGCAAAAACGCTTTCTGCTTGCAGAGGGCGTTTTTGACGTGTGTCACAATGAAAAATTTTATCCTCATACAAAGTTACATTAGATAATAAAAGCCGGATTGTTTGGGTATTGTTAATAATGAAGCCCTATTATTAAAGCTGTGCATTATTTTGTTTTGCAAAAACAAAAATGAGAAATGTACGATAAATAGCGGATTTATTTGGATTGATAAACATATAAAAGCGAGCGGAACAAACGCTAAAAGACGGTTAAAATACAGTTAAAACTTTATTGAGGGAACAAAGATTAGTTGTAGTTAGAGCGAGCCATTACAAAGAAGAAACTTTTCTTTTTTACGGAGCGATTTGGCAGAAAGAACCTCCGGAACGAAACCGGAAGGAGCTATTGCCATAAATAAGGATTATCATTAATAGATTTTAAGCGGACGATTGGAGGAATTAGAGCATAAGCATATATTTTAAAGGGAGTGTGAAGTAGCGGCTGGGAAAAATAGAAAATATTTTGTCCTATTTTGTTTTAAGATACAATGTGAAGTTGTATCTTAAAAGAGCGTGACAATATATAAATGATTGCTAAAGACAAATTAATAATATAAAATATAAATATAAACAAGGAAGAAAGAAAAAAATCTTTTTTCCACTACAAAATATTTTTTATTATATGGAGGTAGAGAATAATGATTCCTGCTAAAGCAAGTAAAGTGGCAGTATTAGGCGTTGATGCCATGGATCCGCGTTTAACCAGAAAATATGTGGATATGGGAATTATGCCTAACACCAAAAAAATTATCGAAGCCGGCGTAGCTCGCCAAGACTTAGTATTATTGGGCGCAATGCCGACCGTTACCCCTCCGCAATGGACAACTTTGGCTACAGGCGCATGGCCCGGAACCCATGATATTACCGGTTTTTATCGTCAGGGCTATGATTTAGACTATGTAAACTTAAACTTTGATTCTACCAACTGTCGTGCAGAGCAGTTATGGAATGTAACTGCTGAGGCAGGCTATAAAACACTGGTATGGCACTGGCCCGGCAGTGCTTGGCCTCCAAGCTCTGACAGCGAAAATTTGAGCGTTGTTGACGGTACTTCTCCCGGTGGTGTTAACATGAGTTCTGCTCAGGTTGACGTTGAGTTCATTGTTATGGCCAGCGACAAAACCGAATTAACTACTTACCGCAGCGGTGCGATGACTTCTTCCGCTAAAGTTCCTTGCGTAGTAACCGGCTTGGACAAAGAAGAGCCGCAAAAGAAAAACACCGGTATGGCCGGCATCATGGGCAAAAAGATGAAAAAAGGCTTCCGTCTTTACATCATGGATCCTCTGAAAGACGGTCAGGGCGGATCTAACGCTATCCCGGCTGACGTTGCTTACTCTACTTTGAAACCTGCCGACAAATGGCACATCGACGTCCCGGAAGGGGCAAAAGAGTTCACTATTTTGTTGAGCGGCGGTTTGATTCGCCGTCCGGCATTGCTTTTGAAAAATGACAAAGGCATCTATGACAGAGTAGCAATTTACAAAAACAAAAAGACTGCTGAACCGATGGTTACCATTAAAGAGCGCGAATATGTCCGCGACATCATCGACGATTGCGTTAAAGATGACAACATCATCCTGGCAAGTCGTGATATGAGAGTTTTGGAGATCGCTCCGGACGGCTCTAAAGTAAGAATGTGGGTTTCCGCTTCTATGAATATCGCTGCCGATATGATGTGGCATCCTAAATCCTTGTATCAAACCATTTTGAAAAATGTCGGTTATCCGTCTCCTTGCTCTACCTTGGGCTTCGGCGATTTCGAATTAATCTATGACTGTATGCATCAGTGCTGGCAGCACGTTGCCGATTTCCAGGCTGATTCTTTGAATTATTTGATGAGCAACGAGGGCTACCAAGTAGTGTTCTCGCACTTCCATGCACCGGATTTGCAGAAACATATGTTTATCCGCGATATGAAGAAAGGTACCGATCATGTAACTCCTGAACAATATGAGTTCATCATGGAAGCTATCTATAAACAAATTGATAATTACCTCGGCAAATTCGTTCACTTCATGGACGAGGGATGGACTTTGGTTGTTGTATCCGATCATGCGCAAGTGTGCCCGACTTGGGGTATCAGAGGCTTGGGCGATACCGGTATGAATTTGAAGATCATGGAAGAGTTAGGCTACACCACTTTGTTGACCGACGAAGAAGGCAAGAAGAAAAAACGTATCGACTGGACCAAAACTACCGCTGTTGCTAACCGCGAGATGTACATTTATTTGAACATCAAAGGTCGTAACCAGCATGAAGTAGATGGCGAAATCATCGACGGTTTGATTGATCCGGCTGACCAGTACGAGTGGGAAGAAAAAATCATCACCGATTTGTACAATATTAAAGATAAAGAGAGCGGCAAACGCATCATTGCTTTAGCATTGCGCCGTAAAGATGCTGCTATTATCGGCTTGGGCGGTACTTATCCTGAGTGCGGTGATATCGTTTACTGCATGGCTGAGGGTTATGAGCATGACCATGACGATTCTCTCCCGACTTCTTTGGGCGAGTGCGATACCTCCGTATCTCCGATCTTCTTCGCAGCAGGCCCGGGTTTCAAAAAAGGCTTTACTACTGACCGCGTAATCCGCCAGGTAGACGTAGCTCCGACCATCGCTACTATTTTGGGTGTCAGAATGCCGGCTCAGGCTGAGGGCGCTCCTGCTTACCAAGTATTAGAAGAATTGTTCTAATCTCGAAAGTCTTTCCACGTTAACAATCGCAGGCGGTTTATCCGCCTGCCCATACTAATATATATGCTATCATTAAGAAGGGATGGTAAAGTTATGTTAAGAAGCAAAGGCTTAACCGAAAAAGTGATTATGCTCGGTATCGACGGCATGGATCCGCGTTTTTCCCGCAAAATGATTGACGAGGGCAAAATGCCTAACTTGAAAAAATTAGTGGAAAAGGGTTCTGCTCGTCATGACTTGCGTTTATTAGGCGGCGTACCGACCATCACTCCTCCGATGTGGACCACTTTGGCTACCGGTGCTTATCCGATGACACATGGTGTTGAGGACTTTAACATCAATATGAAAGGCGAGTTGGATATCAACTTCGCCGGTATTTATTCCAAATATGTACACGCTGAGCCGTTATGGAATGTAACTGCTGAGGCAGGCAAAAAGACTTTGGTTTGGCATTGGCCCGGCGGTGCGTGGCCTCCGACCAGCGACAGTGAAAACTTGATGGTCGTTGATGGCACTACTCCCGGGGCATTGGGCTTTGGTTATGCTATGCGTGACTGGGAAGGTGTTTTAATCGCCAGCACCAAAACTCCGGAGCCGATGTTTGCAGGTAACAGCGCTACTAACACCAGCACTTTAACCGGTGACCCGGCTGAATTGCACAGATCTCACGCTGCATACACCAAACGTGTCACTAAAGAACCGTATTGGGATGAATTGTGGAATGAATTTAAAGAGGGCATTGACGGTTTCAACGGCTACTCCGTAAATAAAATGATGGATATCCGTACTTCTATTTTGATGGACGGTCAGTCTCAGATGGAAGAATTGCATCATTATCCGGCTAATGTTACTTTATCTCCTATTTCTGAGCCGAAAGACTGGGGCTTTGAAGTTCCGGCAGGTGCAAAAGAAATTACTTGGTTGCAATTATTCGGTAAAATGCCGAAACCGTGCTTGATTTTGAAAAATGAGCAGGGTGTATACGATCGTTTGGCTATTTATCCGTCTAAACAGCACAATCAGCCTTTGGCTATTGTCGAAAAAGACGTTTACACCAAAAACGTACCTGATTTTATTCCGACTAGAACCGGTGGCATTGAAAATGTTGTCCGCAATATGCGTATTTTAGATTTGGCAGAGGACGGCAGCTTTATCCGTATGTGGTTCTCCAATGCTTTCTCCGCTGATGATAACAGAGTATGGTATCCGACTTGGATCTTTGACAAAATTAAAGCAAAATTCGGTCCTCCGGTTGCCACCGGCCAGTTAGGCGACGGCGACTTGGATGTTATCAACAAATGCAACTTGGAGCAGTGGCGTCAAGCAGGCAAATGGCAGGCTGACAGCATTAACTACATGATTCATGAAGAGGATGTAGAGGTAGTATTCTCTCACTTCCATGGTCCCGACATGAGCGGTCATACCTATATGCGTTCCTTGAAAAACAGAGATGACTCTAAAGCAACCGAACAGGATATTTACAACTGCGCTATCGG
>QAKL01000012.1 GCA_003343815.1 Clostridiales bacterium | reverse complement strand
TGCATGTGTTAGGCATGCCGCCAGCGTTCGTCCTGAGCCAGGATCAAACTCTCCATAAAATTTTCATTCCATGAATCGCTTGTAGCTCATTCACTTATCTAGCTTTTTTGGTTTTTTAAACTTTTCCTTGTTCGTCTTTTATCACTTAGGTTGTAATTCGTTTCGACTGTTCAATTTTCAAAGATCTTCGCCGTCATCGGACAGCTTTTATATATTATCACTTTCTCTTCCGTTTGTCAATACCCTTTTTTATCTTTTTTTAAAAGTTTTCGCGCATTTACCAACAAAAGAAATCGTTTCTATTATTATATGCTCTGCCCAATGATTTGTCAAGCCGAAAGCTGAACTTTTTCTTATTTTTATTCTTCGATGCCTACGACGAAATCACCTTGACAGCTAAATTTCACTCGCGTCAAACGTTCTTTCTTTAAAGCGTCCGCTATGTTTTCGCGCAGAGCAGCATCGTCTTTTGCCGATATTATCAATAAACTATCTTCTTTTAATGTTTTATGTTGTTCCTCTATGATCACTTCGTTCGAGTATTTATTCCCGTCAGTTGTATTTATTTGTACTTTTTTAGCATCTTTCAATACCAATACTGCCAAGGCTTCGCTCTGTCGGGTAACCGATTTATGCCTAATATGCCGCACACCTGCTATCCGGCATTTACTTAATAGAAACTTTTCATTTTTCCGTTCAAATACTGCGTATAAATCTATACTCCAAATGCGCATTTTCCGATCCAACATCTTTAAGCGCAAAATACTTTGCACACATCCTGCTGTTTGGCAGACGTACAGCGTCTTTAACTGCTGCCAAAGCAAATTGTTCGTATAGGCATACGCTCTGATGATCTTCTCCCCGCTGCCCAAAACATTCATGCGCAGTTCTTTGGTCAATAAACCCCCGATCCCGGCTATATCTGCAACATTCCAATATATCCGCAGAAAATCCGCACACTCTCGCCAATCCAACTCCTTTTTCTCCAAAACTGCCGCTTTATGTGCTGCTTCATAAGAGACAAAATAATTATTTGGCTTGCTCTGCGAAAAATTCGGTCGTAAAATTGTCTGTGTCATAACTCTCATCCTTTGCTTTTATTTTCTTACTTTTAATTTTAGCAAGTAATGAGTGTCAAAAAACGGACTTGTACTGTTTTCAGCAAAAAAATTTACAAAAAAGCGGTGCCCATAAGCACCGCAAAATTTATTTTACTTGATTGTATTCTTCCTCGGTAATCGCAACTCGGGTGATCTCTGCCCCGATTGCGCACAGTTTTCCCAACAAATTTTCGTATCCGCGGTCGATATGCTGAGTGCCGTAAATCTCCGTCTCGCCCTCTGCCGCCAAAGCCGCAATGATAAGTCCCGCTCCTGCTCTGAGATCGGTAGCCATAACCTTGGCTCCGTGCAGTTTTTTCACACCCTTGACCATGGCTACATTACCGTCGACAGAAATATCAGCTCCCATTTTATTGAGCTGATAAGCGTGCATCAGTCGATTTTCAAAAATAGTTTCAGTGATCTGACAGTTTCCGTCCGCTACCGCCATTAAACTCATAAACGGTGACTGCATATCCGTCGGAAATCCCGGATAGGGCAAAGTTTTGATATCTGCCGCCTTGAGCGCCGCAGGCCCTATCACGCGGATATTGCCGTCCTCGTCCTCTACCTGCGCGCCTGCCTCCTGCAATTTGGCGATAACCGGCTTGATATGATCGGCAATGACGTTTTTTATGAGCACATTGCCGCCCGAAATAGCCGCCGCCAGCATATAGCTGCCTGCCTCGATCCTATCTGGAATAATCGTATGGCGCACTTTTTTCTCACCTAAACGCTCCACGCCCTCAATTTTGATCATATTCGTCCCCGCACCGCGGATATTGGCGCCCAAATGATTTAAAAAATTCGCCAAATCGACGATCTCCGGCTCCTCGGCGACATTTTCAATTATCGTCGTTCCCTCGGCCAGAGCCGCCGCCATCATGATGTGCTCGGTCGCGCCCACGCTCGGGAAATCCAAATAAATTTTGTTTCCTTTAAAGCGCCCGTCCAAACGCGCCTCGATCATCGTATCGTTGATCTCGATTTCCGCGCCTAACGCTCTTAGACCTTTAATATGCAGATCTATCGGGCGTGAGCCTATCTGACAGCCGCCCGGGGCCGAAACGACCGCTTTACCTTTTTTTGCTAAAAGCGGCCCCAAAATCAAAATACTCGCCCGCATTTTTTGGATATATTCATAGGGAGCAATGCAGGTATTGATGCTCCTGGGGTCAATCACCAGCACATCGTCATGAAAATCCACTCCTGCTCCCAAAGAATGCAGAACTTCGTTTATTGTATATACATCCGACAAATGCGGCACCGCATTAATCTCACAAATATTATCCGCCAATATAGTCGCCGCAATAACCGGCAAAACCGCATTTTTGCCGCCTGAAATCGTTACTTCACCATTTAACGGATTTCCTCCGCGCACAATCAGTTTATCCATTTTTCCCTCAGCTCCTCATAAAGAGCCGCAGGTCACCTCCTCCAAGCAAACTGAATTTATCTAATCTCAAGTCATATTTTCTTTCATCTATTCTCCGGCTTCTGCCGCTATATCCCAAACGCAGACTTGCGCCTATTTATTCATTCTTTCGCATGTTATATTTTACATTATTCTTGAAGTTAGGTCAATGGCTAAAATACCTTTTTTCTCATGTCATTGAAATTTAATTTTTTGAACACATTTTCAGTAAGTCTGATAAATCACCGGATACCCCAAATAAACATCCGTCCGTCCCGCGTGCGGTCGCAAAACGATATTGTAATTGATCTCCTGTGCCGCTACTGAAAGCCCTTTCGCCAACTTCGGCGAATAATAAACTCCATCCACGCCGCCTCCGTTTTTATAAACCATGCCCTCAGCGTCGAGAAAACCCGCTATTTCCGCGCAAAATTTCTCCTCAGCAGAAAGGCTCATTTCTTCATATGCTTTGGCGAGCACCGTTATGCCCATTATTTCGCCCTTGCCCCAATTATCCGCAAAAAACTGCCAAAAGCTGCGGCAATAATGCGCCTTTTGCTCATCTGTAGTGATAAGCTGCATACTGACCGCTTTTCCTTTATTATCCGCAAGCACTACTTTTAACTCTTCGCCCAGAAACAAGAGAATATTATCACCCGTGCTCAAACGCGTCTGCAGCATTTTTTCCAATACATATAACCCGCCGCGCTCAAGGTGTACATAGCCCGAGACCACATAGCCATCTATGCTCAATCCCGCCTGCGCCAAAGCCTGATCCAGCAAATGATTTTCTCCGTTAGGCGGTAATTGCACTCCTTGAGTCAAAATCAGCATCATCGCCAAAACTTTCTCCAAATTTATTTTTCTTTTCATTTTTTCTCACCTCAAGCCCAGCCTGCCCAAATAGTAAGAATTTTATACATTATCCAATCCGTGCTTTTCTTTTTCACGCTCATTGGGTATAATTGTTTCATAATATATTTGATGAGGTGATAAATATGCGTCGCAAAGACCGCGAAATAATCGATCCCCAAACTATTCGCTCCATCATCGAGCATTGCCGCGTCATGCGAGTGGCGTTTTGTGCGGATAATATCCCCTATCTCGTGCCGCTAAATTTTGGTTTCGAGGAAACCGCGCAGGGCTACAGTTTTTTCTTTCACTCGGCCCACGAGGGGCGCAAAATCGACATGCTGCGCCAAAATCCCCGCGTAGCCTTTGAACTCGACTATGGTCACGCCCTCATAAGCGCCGAAAAAGCCGTCGATTACAGCTATGCTTACCAAAGCATCATCGGCGAGGGCACAGCCGAAATCGTCACCGATACTACCGAAAAAATCCGTCTGCTTCAAATATTTATGCTCCAGCAAAGCGGCAAAAATTTCACCATCACTCCCGCCGAGGCTGAAATTGCTGCTATTTGCCGTATTCACGTTACCGCGCTTTCTGCCAAAGCACAACTGAAATAATAAGAAAGGAGCACTCATGCGCAAAAAAATCATTTGCATTATTATCGCCTGTCTCCTTTTTGGCGCTATCGCGAGCGGATATTATCTATATACTCACGAGGATAAAATAACCGTTGCTATCGTCCCCTTAGACTCCCGCCCCTGCAATACCCTGTACCCGTATCTTTTAGGGCAAATGGCGGATATGCGCGTTATTTTACCGCCTGCGGAATTACTGGACGACTATCTCTCTCCTGCCGATAAAGACGGACTTTGGCAATGGCTTGAAAACACGAGCGCCAAATGTGATTATATCCTCCTTTGCACGAACGAGCTTTTCCAAGGAGGCTTAATCAACTCCCGCAGCAGCGATTCGCTCCAAGATTTAGAGAGCGACTTAGCCAGACTGCAGAATTTCTGCCAAAGCCACCCCGAGCCGAAAATCACCGTTTTAAGCATCCTGCCGCGGCTTTTGCCCAGCCAGTACGACAGCGATTTAGCACCGTATATGGACGAATTAAAGAAATACGGCATCGCTTGGGATCAAGCCGCACAATCAGGCATCGAGCCCTCCTCCGCAGATATTCCTGACGAAGTATTAGCCAAATACCGCAGTCTTTTCCTCCAAAGTGAGCAAATGCTTGACAAGCTTTATTCCCTCGCTGCAAGCGGCAGTATCGAGTTAGTCGTCGGACAAGACGACGGCGCCCAATTTTGCCCCTCAAATATTATCACAAGAAATCTGCAAAATAAGCAAACTGCCAATGTAACTTTCCTCCACGGCGCCGACGAGCTGGAAATGCTGATTTTGGCGTCCTACCTCGATTTGCCTACAGCAGAAGTAAATATCATTATTGAGGACGAGGATACCCTAAATGCCTATTTTCCCTATGAGGCGGCAGATTTAAAGACTGTTCTCGCGGAAAAGCTCGCTTTTGCTAATATAAACATCAACGAAGAAGCCACCGACAGCATTTTTATCCATACCAAGACAGGCGATGACACCGCCGCAGCCCTTTATCTCGCCGGCGAGCACGCAGGCTATACCGCGATTGCTGATATTGCCACGACCAATCGCGGCGATAAGGCGCTTGCCCCGCTTTTGCTGGATAAAGATAATTTTGCCGCGCTCCACTGCTACAGCGGCTGGAACACCTGCAGCAATACCTTAGGCACCGTCTTGGCGCATTACCGCTTCAGCCAAGCTTTCGCTCAAAATAAAACCGCCGCCCGCGCCGCCGTAGAATTTAAAGCCGTCCGCTTCGGCGAGGATGCAATCTTTCAAGCCTTGATCTCCCCCGATTTGCGTAGCGAATTA
>QAKL01000104.1 GCA_003343815.1 Clostridiales bacterium | reverse complement strand
GCTCCGCCGCATGATACGGAGAATCCTTTATCTCCGGATAATGTAGAAAAGCCGCCGAGTGTGCCAACTGAGGCGGTGACGGCGGAGCCTGTCCTGCCGCGGACAGGTATTCTCTGGTGGCCGGTGATCGTACTTTTAGGCGGCGGCGTAGGCTTTATGCTAATAGGATTTATCCTCAAAAAAAGTCGCTCATGAAAAAATCGACATATTTTTTCGCATTTGGCAGCATATTTTTAAGTGCCGCCATAGTTCTGGCTGCTTCTAATTTTGTCTGCGAGTACCGCGCTCAAAAAACTACGATATATGTTTCGGTACAATTAGAGCAAAAATTTGCGGAGGCGAAAGGAAATGGTGACATTTCCTCCGAAATACCTGCGCAAACTACCGAAAATGCTGATTATCTCGGTATTTTAACTATTCCGGCGCTTGATTTAACTGTGCCTGTAAATGATACTTTCAGCGAGGATAATCTCAAGCTAACCCCGTGCCGCTACGCAGGCTCGCTCGGAAAAAATGATCTGGTGATTTGCGGACATAACTATGCGGCGCATTTTCGCGATTTAAAAAGTTTAAAAAAAGGCGATGCACTTTATTTTACCGATATAAACGGGAATACTCACAGTTTTACATTAAGCACGCAGGAAATATTGGCGCCGATTGATAATGCCGCGATGATTGACTCAGATTATGACCTAACGCTTTTTACTTGCACCAAAGATGGGCAAAAGCGCCTGGTCTTGCGATTTGTACAACAATGAAAGCACTTACTGAAAAGTGGGTGCTTTTTTGCGTATTTAATTATAGCTTTTTTTTGACTTTTCTGCTATACTAAGAAAAAAACTACGGAGGAATTTTTATGATTCTCTATTTTTCGGCTACCGGGAATTCTAAGTATGTCGCACAAAGAATTGCCGAATTTTTAGGCGAAAAAGCAGTGTCGATTTTAGCCGATGATTTACCTGATGAACCTATTAAAGGCTTGGTCACGCCGGTGTACGCCTTAGGACTGCCGGATATTGTTGAGAAATTTTTGCTCGAAAATAAGCTGCAAAAGCAGGACTATTTATTTTTCGTTGCGACCTACGGTACGACTCCGGGGCAAGCCGCTTATTTTGCCAATAAAGCTTTTAAAAGCCGAAATAATGCCTCCTTTGACGCATTTTTCAGTATTAAGATGCCCGATACTTGGACGCCGATGTTTGATTTATCCGATCAGGCAAAAGTAGCGGCGCTTAACGAAGCCGCCGAAAAAGAAACTGACGCAGTGATCGCGCAAATTGCCGCTAAAAATCGTCCGCAGACGGTGAAGAGACAAACACCGTTTTTTACGCGTCCCATCTATCGGCCGTATTATAATTGGATGCGGCAGACGAAAAATTTTCATCTGGAAGAGACTTGTATCGGCTGCGGCTTGTGCGCGCGGAAATGTCCGTCAAACGCGATCATTATGGAAAATTCTCGTCCACAATGGGTGAAAGATAAATGTACGATGTGTCTGCGCTGTCTGCATCACTGCCCGACATTTGCGATCCAGTACGGCAAGAACACCAAAACACACGGTCAATACCGCAATCCTCATGTTAGCATTGATTAAAAAAGATACTTTAGGAGGTTAAATAATGAAATACGCACTCGTAAACGGCATAATTTTAGATGGTAATTTGGACATGGAGCCTGTAGAGCAAACAATTTTAATTGATAATGATAAAATAAACGCTATTATTGATAAAAATGGGGATATTTCCGGCTATGAAAAGATTGATTTACAAGGTAAATACGTCATGCCCGGCTTAATAAATATGCATATTCATTTACCGGCGAGCGGCAAGCCCAAGAAAAAAGAGTCCGATCCGAAAAAACAGGTGCGGTTTTTTACTTCTAATGCATTCCTACGCAAGATCATGAAGTCTGTCTGTACCAAAGCTGCGCAGACTCAAGGATTGAGCGGCGTTACCACTGTGCGCACCGTCGGCGGTGTTTTAAATACCGATTCACTGATTCGTGACGAAATCAAAGCGGGGAAGATTATCGGGCCGCGGATTTTAGCGGCTGATATGGCGGTGTCCGTCCCCGGAGGACATATGGCAGGCTCACTGGCGTATGAGGCGCACAGTGCAGAGGAAGCCCAAGCCTTGGTCGCGAAAATCGCCGAAAATAAGCCTGATTTGATCAAGCTGATGATTACCGGCGGCGTGCTGGATGCTACGAAAAAAGGCGAGCCCGGCGTTTTAAAAATGCCAGCGGAATATGTGAAAGCCGCCTGCGCAGAAGCACATAAGCATGGTTTGATAGTCGCGGCGCATGTCGAAAGCAGCGAGGGCGTGCGCGTTGCTTTGGAAAACGGTGTCGATACGATCGAGCACGGGGCAGAGGCTGATGCAGAAATTATTAATTTATTTAAGGAGCGTCAGGCGGCGCTGGTTACGACCTTATCTCCGGCGCTACCGTACGCTTTATTTGACCGTGAGGTGAGCCATGCCAGTGAAATGGCGCAGTATAACGGCAAAATCGTTTTTGAGGGCATTATTGACTGTGCAAAAAAATGTCTGGCTAATAATATTCCCGTAGGCTTGGGCACCGATACGGGCTGCCCATATATCACGCACTATGATATGTGGCGGGAGTTGGTGTATTTCCAAAGATACTGCGGCGTCTCCAATAAATTTGCACTTTATACAGCAACCAAGCGTAATGCTGAAATCGCCCGCATTAGTGATATAACAGGGACAATTGAAGCAGGTAAGTGCGCTGATCTGATCGTTACAACGAAAAATCCTTTGGATGATCTCCAAGTACTGCGCGAGATAGACATGGTGATGTTGAACGGCAATTTGATCCGCCATCCGCAAGTGAAAAAGTATAAAGAAACCGAGCGGGAATTAGATAAATTCCTTTAAAAATCAAACAAGCGCCGCTGATATGCACCACAAAAGTGTCTAACTTTTGGTGTGCATATCATTAACCGTGTCGTTTTTTGCAGAAAAGTTTCATATTATCTGCTGCAAAAGGATTAAGACAGCCAATCTTGACGAAAAAATTGACGTATGATATAATCAAAGCACTTTTGAAGAATGGACATAAATTTTGCTGTAATTTTAGGAGGTAGCTATGAAGTTAGCCGAAGCGCTGCAGGAGCGCGCTGATTTAAACCGCAATATCGAACAATTGCAAAGCAGACTGAATAATAATGTCTTAGTGCAGGAGGGCGAGGAGCCGGCAGAGGATCCGCAAAAATTAAAAGAAATGCTGGATGAAAGCATTGCGCGGTTGGCATATTTGATCAAATGCATCAACCAGACCAATTGCCAAACTATTATCGACGGAAAAAGCTTGACCGAGCTGATCGCGCAAAAAGACGCTCTCAGTCTCAAGATTCATGCTTATAAAGACATTGTTTACACAGCTGCCCAAAGCGTTTATCGCGCGCGCAATACCGAAATCAAAATTAAACAGACGATTAACGTCGCCTCGTGGCAGGCTGAAATTGATCAAATGGCGAAAAACTTGCGCCTATTGGATAATAAATTGCAAGAGAATAATTGGCAAACAGATTTAATCGAGTAAATTTTGGCGGTAGCAAAGCAGAGTGAATGTCGACGCGGCGACAGCGCAAGTCGCAGGATGGTTAGCACTTCTGAGCGAGTGCGGGGTTCGATTCCCCAAGCATTGTGAGGCTCCGACAGCGTACAAATGCATCGTAACTGTTTATGTTTATTACCGGACGTTGGCTGCTTTGCGAGGGCGGGAATGGGGAATATATTGAAAAAAAGTCCATATAAATGGACTTTTTTTGTTGCGCAAAACGTGTGAAATAAATTGTGACACGTTATCAGTGTAAAGCAAAAATAGATACAAAAAAAGATTAAATTATTGACAATAAGCAAAATATAAAATAAATCCTAAAATCAGCTTAGTAGTGACGTTGATTTTCTTTATTTATAGGGTTAATGCTGCCGTCGGTGTTTAAAGGAGCGTTTTGGAGCACCGTTGGCAGTTGAGGCATCGTCGGCTGGATTATCATTTATATGGTATTTTTCAATCTTTTGAAAGATGAAAATGGCAGTCCTGTCTGTACGGTATCAGACTGCTTCTGCAAAGGTATCGCATGGGGACCGGTTTTGCTTTTCATGCTGTCGATTGTCATGCAGATGGGAGGCAATCCATACACGTTCTTCATTTAATTTTAAAATACGGCTAAATTATGAATGCATCTCATCGGCTGAATCCCGCGGAAACGGCGTTTTTGCGCTTTTTAGCCGCATATTTTAACAAAAACCAATAATTTTATTCGCTTAGCGGTGAGAGCGCGAAAGCATACAGTATTTCGTTTAACGCCAAGACGCTATAGATTTGGTGCTCTAAAAAATAAGAGACAACGATATCCTCAGGCACAGCTTTGGAAAGGGCGAAACCTGCGCGGCCTAATAAATCCTCAGCCTCATTAATATTTAATTCAAGCGCCAGAGTTAAAGCCACAGCCGTATTGCGGCTTGGTTTATAATATGCGTTGCTGCGCAGTTTGGAAAAAAGTTTGCGGTCTAAATGCGCGCGCTTATAAACGGCGATTTCGCTTAAATCCTTTTGGCGGATGATTTCCAAAACACGCTCGGAAAAGGTTAATTCCCGCGCGGCAAACAAATTTTCGATTTTACTTTTAATTTTTTCCGAATCAAAATTATAATAAGCGGGATCTTCGAAAACTAAATCGTCATATTCCTCATCTAATCCCAAATCATAGCTGTTAGCGCAGGCAGAAGCATTTTGAAAAGACATACGAGATAAAGGCATATTTTGATAATCTTCTTCTGAATCGTCTTTAATGAAAGAATAAAACGGCATGAACGACACTCCTTTGGCAATACCAGCATTTTTATAACATAATCTTAGCGTAAAAGTTAAAATATGTCAAGTATATTGCCAAAATATTTCAAAAAAGTATTTTAAAGTGTCGTATTTTTACTTGGAAAAAACTTTTTAGATCGCCTAAAATCTACATAGGATATTTTATGCTCACTCAGAGATAATATAGACATAGCCAACAAGGAGGTGAGATAAATGTCCAGAAACAGTTCCAATCAACCGGCAGCATCCAATGCCTATGGCTTTTTAAACAACTTCAAATATGAAGTAGCCAACGAATTAGGTATCAACAACTATCAAAATGTTGACAAAGGCCAGTTAACCTCTCGTGAGAACGGTTATGTGGGTGGTTACATGGTGAAAAAAATGATTCAGTATGCTGAGCAGAACATGCCGGGCGCCGGTATGAGCAGCGCAAATTATCAGTCTAAGTAAGAATATGTGCTAAAAGCAAAGGATACACTTCAGATGAGTTTTCATCTATAGTGTATCCTTTTTTAGCGTTGTTAATCTTGATCGCTGTCGCTTTCCTCGGTATCGGCATCTAATTCAAAGTAAAAACAAATATGTGTGTCATCTTTATTATACGCACCGTATGCTTGGTGATGCAGCTCCATGACGGCTTTTACAATAGCTAAACCTAAGCCGAAATTTTTCCCATCGGCGGTACGCGCTTTATCTAAGCGGTGGAAGCTGATAAAGATATCTGCCAATGCTTCGTCGCTTAAAGGATGAGAGGTTGTATTTACGATGCTGAACCGATATTTACTCGGAGCGATATTGACGCTTGTAATCGTAATGATGTCATTTTCGGGCGAATATTTCAAAGCGTTTTCGATCAAATTATGCAAAACCTGCTGAATTTTGGCGTAATCTCCGTAGACCAAATGATCCTCTGAGCCGTTGGTTTCCAAAGCGATCGTAATATTTTTCGCCTGCTGCAAAATTTTGCTGTTGTGCAAAATCTCGTGAATCGCCTCGTCAATCGGAAAAAGCGTCATTTCCAGCTGACCTACGCCGCCCTCTAATTTAGATAGCTGCAAAAGCTGCGTCACCAGCGAAGTCATGCGGTCGTCTTCTTTTAAAATTATTTCGCAGCTTTCTTTTAATTCTGCATCGCTCTCATGCTGCTCCAGCATCGCCTCAGTATAGGCGCGGATGAGAGTGAGGGGAGTTTTGAAATCGTGCGAGACATTAGCGATAAACTCGCGGCGCATTTGATTGGTTTTTGTTTCGCGCTCCAAATCTTTTTCAATAGTTCTTGGTTTAATTCCATTTCAGCGATATAGGCTTTTAAATTTTGCGCCATAACATTTATAGATTGGCTTAAATTTTGCAGTTCGTCGCCGGTGGTTACATTGCACGGCGTGGCAAAATCCATCTGGCTGATGCGCTGCGCCGCGGAATTGATCTCGATAATAGGTTTGGTAAAGCGTTTCGATTGAAAATAAATCGCAATCGTTAGCAAAAAGAAAGTGAGACAGGTAATGATGACGTAATATTTAGTCGCTAAATTAGCAGCTAAGGAAATCTGCTCTTTCGGAGTGCTTAAAAATAAATAGCAGTTGTCGGAAAGCTGGCTGTATAAATCAATGATCTGCGGGCGGTTGTCGCTGCCATTACTCGTAATAACTAACGGTTCTTCGGAAATATCCTGTGAAAATGCACCTTCGTGCTGCGCTCGTTCTAGCCACAGTTTGGGACTGTAGGCAGGTTTAAAGCTGTTTTGCGAATCATTGGTTCCGGACCAATTGTTATAGCGCGAGGTATAGATAAGCTGGTCGATATTGCCGTTTGCATCTATGGTAAAAAGCATGACGTTGATATTGCGCTTTTCCGCATCGTACAAAACCTCGCCGGCAGTTTTCCAATCCGGCAGGCTTTCATTGCGGTTAAACGCTAAACTGAACGATTGATAGGCATGTTTCAGCTCGACTTCCTTATTATGCACATAATAGCGCTCGATCAAAGAAGAGCCGAATAATAATGTCGCGGCAATCGTTGTCAACAAAATAAGCGCTGTCGATAAAAATAATCTGTGTCCGATCGAATGAATTTTTGGCATTTTACACCTCGAGTTTATAGCCTACTTTGCGCACGGTTTTGATTTGCTGTCCGAAATCGCCTAATTTGGCGCGCAGGCATTTGATGTGCGTATCGACGGTGCGCGTGTCGCCGTAATAATCCATGCCCCAGACGGCGTCTAAAATTTGCTCACGGCTTAAAGCGATATTGCGGTTGTTGACCAAATAGTAGAGCAGCTCGAATTCTTTGGGGGTGGTGATCACGCGATTGCCCTGATAATAAACCAATCTCTGGCGATTATCAATCGAGAAATCTTTGATTTGCACGGTATTTTCCATAAAAGTATCGCAGCGTTTGAGCAGTGATTTAATGCGGGCGATTAAAATATTGGGGCTGAAAGGCTTGGCGATATATTCGTCGGCACCGCAGTTAAAGCCGCGAAGCTCGTCTATTTCGCTGTCGCGCGCTGTCAAAATGACGATCGGCACTTTGGAAGAGCGGCGGATGTCCAGACAAACTTCATAGCCGTTTACTTTGGGTAACATCAAATCCAAGATAACCAGATCATATTCTCCGTCAGCAAATAAAGACAATGCCTGCTCGCCGTCAGCCGCTTCGACTACGGTGAAATTGGCTTGCTTCAGATAATTGGCAATTATTTTTCTCAGATCGTTTTCGTCCTCAACTAATAATACTTTATTCATAAAAAACACGCTCCTTCAGTATTTTTGTTCATTATAGCACGCTTTTGTGTTGAAAGCGTGTGTATTTAGTGCAATTTTTGATAAGTAAGCGTGATGATATGAAAATAAGCACTGCAAAAATACAGTGCTTATGTCCGAGCTGATTATAGAAGTTAGTTTTTCTCTTTGTTCGTTTCTACCAATTTTTTTATATCATCGGCAGTAAAGACCTTGACATCGTTGCCGTCTTTCACTTCTAAATATTTTTCGCCGTTTTCATCGTCTTTTAATGTGCAGGCATCATGATGGATATGCAAAAGCTCCATGATACCTTCGATTTTTAAGACGCGTACGCTGTCGCCCTGAGTGCACTCCAAGCACGGCTCTCCGTCCTCGCAATATTTTTCGATGCAGTGAGCTTCTTTGGCTTTAATAAATTTGTCCATTAATCCCATAGCGGCAAAACCTCCTTTCTCCTGATAAACGCATATCCCATGCGTATTCTCCTACAAAAATTATATAGTATCTCATTTTAATTGTCAAGAAAAAGCTGTACGATTAGTAATGTTTATCATCGATTACAGTTTATGCCGCTTGGGTAAAATTTGTGCCGAAAAATTATTTTAGTTGCCTACTTTCGCGCGCCAATTTCCACAATGTCAGAAAAACGCGGCTGAAAAGCACATAGGCGCTCACTCCGCCTAAAATAAAAAGTAAGCCCCACGATAGATAATACATATTTTTTAACCTCCTCGCATAAAAGATAAAAAGGGGGAATTGCGCATGAAAAAAACTGTAAGCATCGTTTTACTCTGCTTAATTATCATGGCGGGAGTGCCGAAAAATTATGCATGGGCAGAGGAATCATTGGAATTGGAATCTAAATCCGTAGTTTTGCTCGAAGCCTCCTCCGGAGAAGTGCTTTATGAAAAAAATACTACAGAGCGGCGCATACCTGCCAGTGTCACCAAACTCATGACCCTGCTTCTTTTGTTTGAGGCAGTAGATAAAGGAGAAGCGAGTTTATCTGATACCGTCACAGCGAGCGCTTACGCCGCCTCCATGGGTGGTACGCAAATTTTTTTAGCGCAGGGTGAAAAAATGAGTTTAAAAGAATTAGCCATAGCGCTCGCAGTAGGCTCGGCTAATGACGCCGCTGTAGCCATCAGCGAATATTTAGCCGGCTCTGAGGAAGCATTTGTCCGCAAAATGAACGATAAAGCCCAAGAATTAGGCATGAATGATACGCATTTTGCCAATCCAAACGGCTTGCCGGCAGAGGAACATTACACCACGGCGGCAGATTTGGGTGTTTTAGCGCGCACGATCGTCAATGATTATCCGGAAATTTTGGAATATACTTCCTTAAAAAATTATACTTTGCGAGAAAACACCAAACCGTTCGTTTTAGATAATAAAAATAAACTTTTGTGGTGGTATGAGGGCGCTGACGGCTTAAAGACAGGCTGGATAGGCGCTGATTCAGGCTATAATGTCGCCGCTACCGCCGCAAGAAACGGCATGAGATTAATTGCGATCGCTTTAGGTGCGGAAAAAACCTACGGTAATTTTCGCGACAGTATCAAGCTTTTCGACTATGGATTTAATAATTACCGTTATGAGCGGCTTTATCACAAAAATGAGCCACTTGCAAATTGCTCCATAGAAAAAGGCGAACTTCTTTCGGTAAATGCCGTAAGTCCTATTGAAATAGGCTTGGTCCTAGCGCAAAACCAAACTGATTTTTCAAGCGAAATCGTCTTTCATGATTTATGCGCGCCAATCGAAACAGGAGAGGAAATAGGCGAAATAGAGGTGTATATAAACGGCGAGATAAATCAAAAATATCCGCTTTATGCGGCAGAAAATGTAGAAAAATACGGTTTTTTTCAAGCTTTAACGCGTGCATTTTATTATTTGCTGACTTAAAAAATTAATATATAAAAAACGATTGCAAATTTGCCAAATGGTGCTATAATATATTTATTACTATCCAGAGGTGTGTCATGGCAGAGAAGAAAAGCAATACTCGCACGAAAAGTGCTGCAAATAAAGTAAAAAGCAGTAATCCTGCGCCCAAAACTACGTTAAAAACCAATCGTTTATTTCAGCTTTTGTTAGGTTTGGCGTTTATCGGGATTGCGGTTTATTTATTTTGGCTGCTTACGCAAAAGATAGATATTTCCGCCGATAATTTAAATGATGAATTAGGGTTAGTCGGCGCGTTTATTTATCGCTCGATGTCCAGTATCGCCGGAGGCGGCAAAATGGTGATTCCGGTATTTTTCCTCGTTTTCGGGGCTAATTTCATTTCACCGAAATATAAGCTCACCGGTTTTCAAATTTTTGGGATATTATTCAGTTATTTTATGATTTTGGGTATTATTCATCTGCCGTTAGCTTTTGGCTTAAACAGTATTCGTTTAGGCTGGATGGGCGCAGGAGGAGGAGCAGGCGGCGCGGTAGTCGCTTGGTGCTTGGCGAAAGCGTTCGGCAAAATCGGTGGCTATATCGTCGCGTATATTTTGCTCATTTTAGGTATCGTTTTAAGCTCCAAAGGTTATATTTTCCGCTGGATTCGTGCATCGCTTAAAAAGGCGCGTTTATTTGGCGGCAAAGTAGCGCAGAGCACCTCGAAAATTATTTTAGAGGAAGTTCCTGAGGATAGCATAAGCTATGCTCCTAAAGAGACAGCGAAAAAGCTGCCGCAAGCCCCAATTAAAGCGAAAAGAGAAAATTTAACAGAAAAAAATACGGTCTCCAAGCCATTTATTATCAATAATTTGCAGGAGATTCAGCAGGATATCAGCGAAAATAAAAAAGGTAAAGAAAAAACAAGCGCACCTGATGCAAATACCGAACAAAAGCCTGTTGCAAAAGCTGAAAGCAGCTCTGTTCCTCAAAATAAACATATTTTGAGTGAGCAGGATGCGCCGAAAACTAAGCTCATTATCAACAGCGCTGCTATTAACCCGATCATTCCTCCTGTAGAGACTGTAACCGCACCGAAAAAGGAGGAGCCGAAAGCGGCAAAAAAGGAACAGCCTGCCGCCAAAGCATCTGCCGAGTCTGAGGACAAGCCTGCGGAGTTTGTGCCGCAAAGCGGCGCTGTAGCGGAGTATCATTTTCCGTCGTTAGATCTATTGGAAACCAAAGGCGCGGGCAAAGGCGGTGTCACCCAGGATGAAATTCAGCAAAAAGCGGCGCTTTTGGATAAAACGCTCGCTGATTTCGGTGTTAAAGGGCATATCAGCGAGGTAAGCATCGGTCCTGCGATCACCCGCTATGAGTTTCAGCCTGCCAGCGGCGTTAAAGTGAGTAAAATAGTTAATTTAGCCGACGATATCGCCTTAAATTTAGCTGCTTCAGGCATCCGCATCGAGGCGCCGATCCCAGGCAAAGCTGCGGTCGGTATCGAGGTACCTAATAAAGAAACCAGCATGGTTTTATTAAAAGATATCATCGAGGCGCCTATTTTTAAAGACGCTAAGTCAAAATTAACGGTCGCTTTGGGCAAAGACATCGCCGGACAGCCGATTGTTACCGAGTTGGGTAAAATGCCGCATCTTTTGATCGCAGGCTCGACCGGCAGCGGTAAAAGTGTGTGTATGAACACTTTGATCGTCAGCATTTTGTACAAGGCTAAGCCCGATGAAGTTAAATTTTTGATGGTCGATCCAAAAATGGTCGAGTTAGGCAATTATAACGGAATTCCGCATTTGATTTCTCCGGTTGTCACCGATGTTAAAAAAGCCGCTTCGGCTTTGCGCTGGGCAGTAGTGGAGATGGAGCGCCGCTATGAATTATTCGCTAATACGGGCAATAAGGACATCGCCCGCTATAACAAATATGCTAAGGATAAAATTGCCGCAACTACTGATCCAGAGGAAAAAGAAAAGATCGAGATTCTGCCGTATATCGTCATTTTAATCGACGAGTTGGCGGATTTGATGATGGTTGCTCCCGCCGATGTCGAAGATGCGATCTGTCGTTTGGCGCAAATGGCGCGCGCCGCCGGAATGCATTTGGTCGTAGCGACGCAGCGTCCGTCGGTTGATGTTATCACGGGTATTATCAAAGCCAATATCCCTTCGCGTATCGCTTTTGCGGTTTCTTCGCAGATTGACTCGCGCACGATTTTAGATATGGGCGGCGCCGAAAAATTATTAGGTAAAGGCGATATGCTCTTTTATCCCAGCGGGATGCCCAAACCTATCCGCGTGCAGGGTGTATATGTTTCTGATAAGGAAATCGACCGCGTCGTCGAGGCAATCAAAGAGCAGGGAAAACCTGTGTATAACGAAAATATCGGCAATATTCCTATTGGTGCGGAGAGTGAGCATAAAAACGACGAGGACGAG
>QAKL01000030.1:9968-19988 GCA_003343815.1 Clostridiales bacterium | reverse complement strand
CAAAGCTTTCGGCGAGTATATCGGTAAAGACGTGGTAATCGAAAATATCGCTTGGGACGGACTTATTCCGGCATTACAGACGGGCAAAGCGGATATGGTGATGTCCTCAATGACGATTACCGACGAAAGAAAAGAAAAGGTGGATTTCTCCGAGCCCTATGCCAACGCTTTATTGGCGCTTCTGACTAACAAAGACTCCGGCATCACCTCTATCGAGGATATGAATGTCGAGGGACGAAAAATCGCCGTCAAAACCGGCTCGACCGGCTATTTCTATGCGCAGAAAAATCTGCCCAATGCCGAAATTATCGCTTTGGCAGACGAAAGCGCCTGCGTGACTGAGGTCGCGCAGGGCAAAGCTGACGGCTTTATTTACGACCAATTGACGATTTATCGCAACTGGCAGGCTAATTTAGATACGACCGGCGCGGTCTTTATCCCGTTTCAGGAAGCTGATCAGTGGGGCATCGCCGTGCAAAAAGGCAATACCGAGCTTTTGGACGAGCTGAATGAGTTTATCGAAAAATACACAGCTGAGGGCGGCTTTGACGAATTAACCGACAAATATTTAGCGGATGAAAAGAAAGCTTTCGAGGAATTAGGCTTTAAGTGGTTTTTTGACATGGACTAGCCCTAACCTTGGATAAAAATGAGTGAGTGATATGCGATTACAAAATTTATTCATAGCTCCGAAGCAAAAACAGGCGAAGATGGCGGCGGTGGTTTTCAACTTTCTGTTGGCGTGCGCTTTAGTCGTGGTAATATTTTGGCTGTCTTTAGGCAAAGTCGGGGTCAAATTCGACTTTGCCTTTATCGGGCAAATGCAAGGCAGAATTTTAAACGGATTTTGGATGACGGTGAAATTAAGTCTGGTCAGTTTGATTTTAAGTTTGATTTTGGGCATCCTCTGTGCGGTAGGACAGGGATCAAGAGTGCTTTTTTTGCGCAGTTTGTGCAGTTTGTATGTGCAGTTTATCCGCGGGACGCCGTTAATCATGCAGATTTATCTGTTTTATTATATATTGGGTACGGCGTGGCATATCGACGGCAGATTTTGGGCGGGAGTGCTCATTTTGTCCGTGTTTGAGGGCGCGTATATCGCCGAAATCATCCGCGGCAGTTTGCTGTCGCTTTCCTCCTCGCAAAAAGAGGCTGCCAAAGCGGTTGGCTTTACAAGCGCGCAGAGCGTGCGCTATATCATCCTGCCGCAGCTAATCGAGCGTACCTTGCCTGCTTTGGCGGGGCAGTTTGCCTCGATCATCAAGGATTCTTCGCTTTTGTCAATGATTGCCGTGATCGAGCTCACGCAGACGATGCGCGAAATCAGCGCGACATATTTTAATTTGTTCGAAAGCTATATTTTCTTGGGCTTTTTGTACTTGTGCCTGACCTTGCCGATTTCGTTATTAAGCAAGGCGATGGAGAGGAGGTTTAGGTATGAGGATTGAGTTGGAGAATCTAAGCAAGCGCTTTGACGACGGCAGCGATGTGCTGAAAAATTTGCATTTTGCCGACGAGGTGCATACTTTGGCGATTATCGGCTCCTCCGGCAGCGGCAAATCGACGCTTTTGCGGCTTTTGGGCGGGCTTTTGACGCCCTCGTCAGGCATGATCAAAATTGACGGCGAAACGATCGGCAAAAGCGAAAGCGAGCTGGTCAGCTATCGGCAAAAAATCGGTTTCGTTTTTCAGCAGGGAGGATTATTTCGCCATCTTAGCGCCTTTGAAAACGTGACGTTGCCGTTAATCAAAGTGCACGGATACGAAAAAGCTAAAGCTGAAGCACAGGCAGAGGAGCTTTTGACGCGCTTTGGCTTAGCATCTGATATGAAAAAGCGCCCTCACGAATTATCGGGCGGACAACAGCAGAGGGTGGCGATCGCCCGCGCTATCGCGCCCAAACCTAAGCTGTTGCTGTTGGACGAGCCAACTTCGGCGTTAGATCCGGAATATACCAACGAGGTTTTGGACATCGTAAGCGAATTGGAAAAAGAGGGTTTGGATTTTGTGATTGTTACGCACGAAATGGGCTTTGCCCGCCACGCCTGTGAAAAAGCGGCTTTTTTATATGAGGGCAGGCTTTTGGAGTACGAAATGAGTGAGCAAATATTTACCAACCCCCAAACGAATGAATTAAAGCGTTTTTTAAGCAAAATATTGGAATGGAACGTCGGTTGAACGATAGGGGAAAGGTGCGCCTTTCTCCTATTTTTTATTTCGGCTGGAGGAGAAAAATTTTCATAAAAGATAAGAAAATTTTACGCAGATATTTCTTGACTTTAGTATATTAAAATGCTATCATAATAAAAAAGAAAAAGGTGGCGATCTTATGGAGGATATTTTAGGTGTGCTGAGCCGCGAGGAATATTTAAGCTTCGAGCTTAGAGCGCTTTACAATAAATATGGATACAAACTTTACAAAATGAGCAAATTTGAGGCGTATGATTTGTACGCGCGCAATAAGGAATTTCTTTCCGGGGAAAATATGATCACATTCACCGACAATAAAGGCACGCTTTTGGCGTTAAAGCCCGATGTGACTTTGTCTATCATCAAAAGTATGCCGGAGAAAATCAAGGGTGTGCAGAAAGTCTGCTACGATGAAAATGTCTACCGCCAGCAAAAGGGCGAAAGTTTCAAAGAAATTTTGCAGTTGGGCTTGGAGTGCGTGGGCGAGATCGATTTGTATCAGACCTGCGAGGTGCTTTGTCTCGCGATCAAAAGCATGGAGTTAATCAAAGCGCCGTTTGTTTTGGAGTTGTCCCACATGGGATTGATTTTGGCGGCGATGGAGGCTTCGGGCGTCGTTCGAAATGACTATGAGCAGGTTTTAGGAATAATTAAGGCGAAAAATAAAGCGGCGATGAATGCTTTTTGCGCAGAAAAGAAAATCTTTGCCCAAGGGGCGAAAACCTTGGAGACGTTTATTACTTCATTTGGCGAGCCAAATGCGGTTTTGGCGAGTTTTGTGCCGCTCAATGCGAAAATGGCAGACGCTTTAGACGAATTAAGCGCGATCTGCAAAATTATCAAGAGCGTGAGTACGGCTGCGGTGCGGATAGATTTTTCCTGCTTAAACGATTTGAGCTACTATAACGGCATCGTTTTTCAGGGTTTTGTCGAGGGTGTGCCGCATAATATCTTATCCGGCGGCCGTTATGATGCATTGGCAGCGAAAATGGGTAAAAATGCCGGGGCGATCGGTTTTGCGCTGAGTTTGAATGATTTAGCTTATCTCCCGGAGGAGGAAGAGGACGAGGAAGAAACGGTGCTCATTTATGCTGATGAGCCGCCGGCAGAAGTTTTGGCGCGTGCCGAGGAGCTAATCAGCCAAGGAGAAAAAGTTTCAGTGCAGAAATTTCTGCCGCCAAAGGCAAATTTTGCGAAAGTCTGTCGCGTAAAGGAGGAGCAGCAATGAGCGAATATTTGAATATTGCTCTGCCGAAGGGCAGACTTGGTGAAAAGGTTTACGCGATGTTTGCTCAAGCAGGTTTGGAGTGTCCGGAGATTTTGGAGGCGGGGCGCAAGCTGATTTTTGAAAATAAGGAGAATAAGGTGCGCTATTTTTGGGCGAAACCTTCCGATGTGCCGATTTATGTCGAGCGCGGAGCGGCAGATATCGGGGTCGCGGGCAAGGATATCTTGCTGGAATATGAGCCTGACGTGTATGAACTTTTGGATTTAAAATGCGGAGTTTGCCGTATGGCGGTCGCCGCGCCCAAAGGCTATCGCGATGATACCAAACGCACATTAAGAGTGGCGACCAAATTTGCGCACATCGCGCAGGATTATTATAATTCGCAAAGCCGCGATATAGATATCATTAAGCTCAACGGCTCGATCGAAATAGCGCCGATTTTAAATTTGTCCGATGTCATTGTCGATATCGTGGAGACGGGCAATACTTTGCGCGAGAATAATTTGGAGGTTATCGAGGAGATCATCCCGATTTCGGCGCGCTTAATCGCCAATAAATCAGGCTTTAAATTTAAGGATCGGGAAATCATGCGGCTTTTGGAAAAATTGAGCCTGATTTTACCAGAATAGAAAAGAGGAACGAATATGATTAAAATTTTAGATATGCAAAAAATCGCTGCTGACGAGGTTTTGGCGCGGACGATCCCGATGAGTACGGTAGAGGATCAGGTGACGGAGATTATCGCTAATGTCCGCGCAAACGGCGATAATGCGCTTTTTACTTACAGCGAAAAATTTGACAAAGCGAAATTAACCGCACTGGAAGTAAGTGCGGAGGAGATTGAGCGCGCCTATGAGGGAACCGATGCGGAGTTTAAGGCGGTGCTCGAGGAGGCGGCAGCCAATATCCGCGCTTTTCACCAAAATCAGGTGCACAGCGGTTTTATTTATAATGAGCGCCGCGGCGTCGTCACCGGGCAGAAAGTGCAGGCGCTAAAGCGCGTCGGTGTCTATGTGCCGGGCGGCACGGCGGCTTACCCCTCGACAGTCTTGATGAACGTCATTCCCGCCAAGATTGCGGGTGTGAAGGAAATCATCATGGTTACTCCCCCAAGCGGCGGCGCGGTCAATCCTGTGATTTTGGCGGCGGCCAAAATCGCCGGTGTAGATCGCGTCTTTCAAATCGGCGGTGCGCAGGCGGTAGCGGCGTTGGCCTACGGCACGGAAAGTGTGCTGCAAGTGGATAAAATCGTAGGTCCCGGTAATGCCTACGTCGCTGAGGCGAAAAAGCAGGTTTACGGGCAAGTGGCGATCGATATGATCGCAGGTCCGAGCGAAATTTTGATCGTGGCAGACGAAAGCGCCAAGGCGAAATTTTTGGCGGCGGATTTGCTTTCGCAGGCAGAGCACGATAAATACGCGCAAAGCGTGCTGATTTGTACAAGTATTGCCTTGGCTAACGAGGTGCAGGCAGAGTTGGAGCGGCAGATCCCGCTTTTGCCGCGTGCGGAGATCGCCCGCTTTGCGATTGATAACAGCGGAAAAATCATCGTCGCCTCCTCTATAGAGCAGGCGCTTGAGGTGTCCAATATGTTGGCACCTGAGCATTTGGAAATCTGCGTGGATAATCCGTTTGATTATCTGGATTTGGTGGAAAATGCAGGCTCGGTTTTCTTAGGTCATTTTTGTCCGGAGCCGGTGGGGGATTATTTCTGCGGAGCCAATCATACCCTGCCCACAGGCGGGACGGCGCGCTTTGCCAGTCCGTTATCGGTCGATGATTTCGTGAAGAAGACGCAGTATACCTACTACACTGCCGAAGCGCTTAAAAATGACGGCGCGAAAATTATGTATTTTGCCGAAAAAGAAGGCTTGGGCGCTCATGCCAGAAGTGTCGGCGTCAGACTGGAGGAGGAAAAATGAGCAGATTTTTAAATGCGAAATATCAATCTTTAGAGGCGTATGTCCCCGGCGAGCAGCCGCAGGATCAAAAATATATTAAGCTCAATACCAACGAGTCTCCCTATCCTCCGGGAGATGCGGTCGCAGCGGCGGTGAATCGTGCGGCCGTAGAGAGATTAAGGCTCTACGGAGATCCTGACGCGAAAGTTTTAAGTGAAAAATTAGCCGCGCGCTATAATGTGGCAGTGGAAAATGTTTACACCTCGAACGGTTCGGACGATATTTTAAATTTCGCTTTTATGGCTTTCGGCGAAAAAGGTGCGGCTTTTAGCGATATCACCTATGGGTTTTACAAAGTTTTCAGCGATTTGTATGAGATAAAGGCGCAGATTATCCCTTTAAAAGACGATTTTTCGCTGGATTATCACGATTATCTGAACTTAAATAAGCTCATCGTCATCGCCAATCCCAATGCGCCGACTGGATTAGCGCTTTCCTTAGGCGAAATAGAGGAAATTTTAAAGGCGAATCCCGACGGCGTGGTGGTAATTGACGAGGCGTATGTGGATTTCGGTGGACAAAGTGCGGTCGGCTTAATCAAAAAATATCCCAATCTTCTGGTGGTGCAGACCTATTCCAAATCTCGCTCTTTAGCCGGGGCGCGCTTGGGCTATTGCTTCGGGGATAAAGAGTTAATCGACGATTTAAAGCGTATCAAATACTCGACTAATCCGTATAATGTCAATTCACTGACGCAGGCTGCGGGCGCGGCGGCATTAGACGAGGAGGAGTATTATCAGGCAAACTGCGCGAAGATTTGCGAGACGAGAGAAAAAACGGCGCAGGCTTTAAAAGAAATGGGCTTTACCATGACCGAATCGAAAACCAATTTTCTTTTTATCAAAAAAGACGGCTTGGACGGTACTTATTTATATCAGGAATTAAAAAAACGCGGAGTTTTAGTCAGACATTTAAGCGGGGCGCGGATCAAAGAATATAACCGCGTGACTATAGGCACGGCAGAGGAAATGGCAGTGTTTCTTGCTAAGGTGCGTGAGATCATAGGAGGCTAAGATGCGGCAGGCGAAAATTGAAAGAGAAACCAAAGAAACAAAAATTGATTTGGAATTAAATTTAGATGAAAAAATCAATGGCGCAATCAAAACGGGCGTAGGTTTTTTGGATCATATGCTGGATTTGTGGCAGGCGCACAGCGGCTTTGGTTTGAGCGTGACGTGCGAGGGCGATACGTGGGTGGACGCACATCATACCATCGAGGATGTGGGGATTTCTTTAGGCCAGGCGATGAAAACAGCATTAGGCGATAAAAAAGGGATCAATCGCTATGGACAAAGAATTTTGCCGATGGACGAGAGTTTGATTTTGGCGGCGGTGGATATTTCGGGAAGAGGCTGCTTAGGATTTAAAGTCGAGATGCCCGCGCAAAAGGTCGGCGATTTCGATACCGAGCTGGTCGAGGAGTTTTGGCAGGCATTTGTCCGCGAAAGCGGGATTACTTTGCATTTGCAGAGCCTGGCAGGGACAAATACGCACCATATCATCGAGGGGATCTTTAAGGCGCAGGCACGGGCGATGCGCGAGGCGTGCGCGATCGATGAAAAAAATAAGGATATCCTGCCGTCAACCAAGGGGGTGTTATGATGATTGCGATTGTAGACTACGGCGTGGGGAATTTGTTTTCCTTAGCGAGCTCGCTTAAAGCGATCGGCGCGGAGATCGTCGTAAGCGGCGAGAAAAAAGTGCTGCATGAAGCGGAAAAAATCATCCTGCCGGGCGTGGGTGCTTTTCGCGACGCGCGAGCTAAATTGGCGAAAAATAATTTAGACGAATTTTTGATAGCCGAGGCGAAAAGCGGCAAACCTTTTTTGGGCATCTGCTTAGGGATGCAGATGATGTTTGAAAAAAGCTATGAATACGGCGAATACGAGGGACTGGGTTTGTTAAAGGGCAAAGTCGTGCCGATTAAAGACTGTCTCACCGATAAGTCTCTCAAAGTGCCGCATATCGGCTGGAATGCTTTAGAAATCGTGCGGGATAATCCGCTTTTAAAATACGTAAAAAACGGAGATTTTGTCTATTTTGTCCACTCCTACTATGTGGCAGACTGCGCGGAGTCGCTATTGGCGGTGACGGACTATAGCTGTCCATTAACTGCGGCGGTGGCAAAGGATAATATTTATGCCTGCCAGTTTCATCCGGAAAAAAGCGGCGCGGTGGGGTTAAATATTTTGCGCGCTTTTAATGAAATATAGAGATTAGGAGAATGATGATGAAAATATTTCCGGCGATTGATTTATACGAGGGGCAGGCGGTCAGGCTCTATAAGGGCGATTATCAAAAAATGACTGTCTATGCCAGAAATCCGCTTGATTTAGCCCAGAAATTTGTCCAAGCAGGCTGCAAATATTTACATATGGTTGATTTGGAGGGTGCGAAAGACGACAATACCGCCAATCAAGCGACGATTGCGGCTTTGGTGAAAGAAAGCGGGCTTTTCTGTCAAGCAGGCGGCGGTATTCGCAGCTTTGAGGTGATCGATAAATATTTGAGCTTGGGTGTAAATCGCTTGATTATCGGGACCAAAGCGGTGGAGGATCCGCAGTTTGTGAAAGAGTCGACCGCCAAATACGGCGAAAAAATCGCCGTAGGCATAGATTTAAAGGACGGCTTGGTTGCAATCAAAGGCTGGCGCGAGACTGCCGCCTTCACGGCAGACGAATTTTTCGCTCTGATGAGCGACTATGAGGTGAAGTGCATTATTTGCACCGATATTTCGAAGGATGGTACTTTGCTGGGACCTAATTTGCAACTATATGAGCATCTGCAAAATGAATACGCCGTCAATCTGATAGCCAGCGGTGGAGTGTCGAGTATTGCGGATATTCGCGCGCTGGCGGAAATGAAGCTTTACGGTGCGATCATCGGCAAGGCGTACTATGAGGGCAGAGTGGATTTGGAGGAAGCGGTAAAAGTCGGAGGTGAGGCGTAATGCTCGGTAAAAGAATTATCCCCTGCTTGGATGTGAAAGACGGCCGCGTAGTGAAGGGTGTAAATTTTGCTAATCTGGCTGATGTCAATTCACCGGTAGAATTGGCGAAATATTACTCGGCAAACGGCGCCGATGAATTGGTCTTTTACGATATTACCGCCTCAAGCGAGGGCAGAGGAATTTTTACGGATATTTTAAAGGAAACGGCGGCGCAGGTCTTTATCCCGCTTACTGTAGGCGGCGGGATCAAAAGTTTGGACGATTTCGAGCGGGTGCTGGGCGCAGGCGCCGATAAAGTCAGCGTAAACTCCGGCGCTATCACCAATCCGAAGCTTATCGGCGAGGCGGCGAAACGCTACGGCGATCAGTGCGTGGTGATTTCCTGCGATGCCAAACGCGTCGGAGGGGAGTATCATGTCTTTGCCAAAGGCGGCCGTGAGGATACGGGGCTGGATATGCTTGAGTGGCTCAAGCGCGCGGTGGCTGACGGCGCAGGCGAGGTTGTTTTAAATTCGATCGATACTGACGGCGTAAAACAGGGTTTTGATCTTGAAATGCTCGCGCTTGTGGCAGAAAATATCCATGTGCCGATTATTGCTTCGGGCGGAGCAGGAAAAATCACCGACTTTATCGAATTATTTCAAAAGATTCCTGCGGTGGACGCAGGACTGGCGGCGTCGATATTTCATTTCGGTGAGGTCAAAATTGCGGATTTAAAGAATGAGCTGGCGCGCGTCGGCATCAATGTGAGGAGATAAGTATGGAAAATATCAATAAAGAGGAATTTATCAAAAGCTTGAAATTTGACGAAAAGGGCTTGATTCCGGCGATTATCGTCGACAGTGAGAGCAAAAAGGTGCTGACATTGGCCTATATGAACAAAGAGAGCTTAGGGATATCTTTGGACAAAGGCTTGACCTGCTTTTGGAGCCGTTCGCGCCAGGAACTCTGGCTCAAAGGCGAAACCAGCGGCAATTATCAGCATATCGTGGATATCCGTCCGGACTGCGACCGCGACGCGCTTTTGGTCGCGGTGAAAAAGGACGGTCCCGCGTGCCATTTAGGGCAGGATTCCTGCTTCGGCGAGGGCGAGGAGGAGTTTAGTTTAGATGGGCTGTTGGAATTAATCCAAGGGCGCAAGGTCGAGAAAAAAGAGGGCTCCTATACGACTTATTTATTCGAAAAGGGTATCGATAAAATATTGAAAAAAGTCGGCGAGGAATCGACCGAGGTCATCATTGCCGCCAAAGCAGGCGATAAAAAAGAAACGATTTACGAAGTTGCCGACCTGACCTATCATGTGCTGGTTTTGCTGGCGCAAATGGGTATCGGACTGGATGAAATCAAAGCGGAGTTGGCTTCACGTCATGTCATCGACAAAAAAGTAAAGCAGGAGAAGATGACCTGATGAAGGCGAATTTTCATACGCACAGCGTTTATTCCGACGGAGCGGATACTTTGACCGAGTTGGTTGAGGCGGCGATAGAAAAGGGCTTTGGCGCGCTTGGTTTCAGCGAGCACAGCTATACTTACTTTGACGAAAGCTACTGCATGAGCAGGGAAAATACGCTGCGCTATATCAGTGAGGTGCGAGCATTACAGGAAAAATATCGCGGGAGGATCGCGCTTTATTTAGGCATCGAGCAGGATTTTTATTCGACCGAGAGCGTGGATAATTACGAATATGTTAT
>QAKL01000030.1:0-7036 GCA_003343815.1 Clostridiales bacterium | reverse complement strand
GAGGTCAAAATTGCGGATTTAAAGAATGAGCTGGCGCGCGTCGGCATCAATGTGAGGAGATAAGTATGGAAAATATCAATAAAGAGGAATTTATCAAAAGCTTGAAATTTGACGAAAAGGGCTTGATTCCGGCGATTATCGTCGACAGTGAGAGCAAAAAGGTGCTGACATTGGCCTATATGAACAAAGAGAGCTTAGGGATATCTTTGGACAAAGGCTTGACCTGCTTTTGGAGCCGTTCGCGCCAGGAACTCTGGCTCAAAGGCGAAACCAGCGGCAATTATCAGCATATCGTGGATATCCGTCCGGACTGCGACCGCGACGCGCTTTTGGTCGCGGTGAAAAAGGACGGTCCCGCGTGCCATTTAGGGCAGGATTCCTGCTTCGGCGAGGGCGAGGAGGAGTTTAGTTTAGATGGGCTGTTGGAATTAATCCAAGGGCGCAAGGTCGAGAAAAAAGAGGGCTCCTATACGACTTATTTATTCGAAAAGGGTATCGATAAAATATTGAAAAAAGTCGGCGAGGAATCGACCGAGGTCATCATTGCCGCCAAAGCAGGCGATAAAAAAGAAACGATTTACGAAGTTGCCGACCTGACCTATCATGTGCTGGTTTTGCTGGCGCAAATGGGTATCGGACTGGATGAAATCAAAGCGGAGTTGGCTTCACGTCATGTCATCGACAAAAAAGTAAAGCAGGAGAAGATGACCTGATGAAGGCGAATTTTCATACGCACAGCGTTTATTCCGACGGAGCGGATACTTTGACCGAGTTGGTTGAGGCGGCGATAGAAAAGGGCTTTGGCGCGCTTGGTTTCAGCGAGCACAGCTATACTTACTTTGACGAAAGCTACTGCATGAGCAGGGAAAATACGCTGCGCTATATCAGTGAGGTGCGAGCATTACAGGAAAAATATCGCGGGAGGATCGCGCTTTATTTAGGCATCGAGCAGGATTTTTATTCGACCGAGAGCGTGGATAATTACGAATATGTTATCGGCTCGGTGCACTATCTGAAAAAGGGCGGGCATTTTTTGCCCGTGGACGAAAGCACTGAGGATCTGGCGCGCTTTCGTGATATGTATTATGAAGGTGATATTTATGCGCTGATTGAGGATTATTTCGCGGCGGTGGGCGCATGGGCTGAGAAAAAATGCGACATCATCGGGCATTTTGATCTGATCACGAAATTTAACGAAAAACAGCCGCTTTTCGACACGGAGCACCCGCGCTACAAAATGGCGGCGCAAAAAGCGCTGGATAAAATTTTGGCGGCGGATAAAACGATTGAGATAAATACCGGCGCAATGGCGCGCGCTTGGCGATCCTCGCCCTATCCTGACGCGAAATGGCTTGATTACATCGTAAAAAAAGACGGCAGGCTTATTTTAGCAAGCGACTGCCACGATAAAAAAGATTTGGATTTTGCGTTTGATACATTGGCGCCGTATCGGGAATATTTGAGCATCAAACCGTTTAAAACCCTTTAAGCAGAGGCTTAAAGGGTTTTTCATCATATTATTTGCTTGAAGCGGTAGGAGTGATGCGGGTGAATAAATTAGTAATTTCTGTACTAAGTCCGCTGATGGGTTTACCGTCGGCTAAATCTTTAAAAGTGTCTTTGACTCTGGTTAATGTATCGGCATCGGCGCTGACGTAAACGTCGGTTAGTTTATTATCGGCATTTAGGGCGATTTGCGCGGCTTGCTCTTTGACATCCGCGGCTTCACCGGTGCTGTCCTCGGAAGCAATATCCAAGGCGATATAAGCCATATCTCCGTTTACCATGACCCAAATTTCCCGAGCGTCGGACATTTCGGAGTCGATAGCTTCTTTGATAGTTTGGGATCGGCTTTTGCTGTAAGTGCCGTCAGTTGCAGTAGTGGTATTTTCACTTTCGGAATTAGGTTTTTTATTATCGTCATTGTTTTGCTCGGTTTGACCGGTGCTTTGATTGGGAGTATTGGGGGCGGTATTGGTATTTTGATTGCCACAGGCGCATAAAGTAAAAAGCGCTATGACAGCGACCGCAGTAAAAAGAAAAATGCGTTTTTTCATGATTGCTCCTCCTTTCCGAAAAGATATGAGGCTTTTACTCACAGGTAGTATTTGAAAAGACTAAAAGAATATGCGCGGAAAACTTTAGCAAAAATTTTAAAGCGCGGAAAATATTTTTTTGGAGTTGAAAAGTATGAGAATAATATGTTATAATAAAAGTTAGCTTAAAAACGCAGGAGTGATGTATATGGATAAAGCAGTTCTGCAAAAGACAGTGGAAAATTTGCGTAAAAACGGCTTTGATGCTCGTTTGGCACATAATAAAGAAGAGGCACAGACCTTGGTCGCCGAGTATATCGTGCCTTATGGCACGGTGGGTTTCGGCGGCTCGGTGACGGTGCGCGAGCTGGGTTTGCCTGATTTGGCGCGGGCGCATAAAGCCAAAGTGTACGATCATTGGCAAGAGCATTTGTCGGCAGAGGAAAAAATGGACATAATGCGCAAATGTTTGACGTGCGATTTGTACATTACGAGCACCAACGCCATCAGCGAAAGCGGCAAAATTTTTAATATCGACGGTAACGGCAATCGGGTGGCGGCGATGATATTCGGCCCGAAAAAGGTCGTGATCGTCGCAGGCAAAAACAAAATTGCCGCTGATGACGAAAAAGCGCTTGCGCGCATTAAAACTATTGCCTGTCCCCAAAATGCTGCGCGCTTAAAGATGAAAACGCCATGTGTAAAGACGGGGCATTGCCTGAATTGCCAAGCGGCAGACAGAATTTGCAAAATCACTTCGGTTATGGAGAAAAAGCCGGGTTTAACAGATATTACCGTGATTATCATTGATGAAGAATTGGGATATTAGGAGCGAAATTATTTTGAATAAAGTAGTGATTATTGGCGCAGGTGCCGCAGGACTGATGGCGGGGATAGCCGCGGCGGAAAACGGCGCTGAAGTAACGATTTTGGAGAAAAACGACCGTGCGGGCAAAAAAATACGCATTACCGGCAAAGGACGCTGTAATGTCACCAGCGCTAAAAGTTTGGACGAGCATATTAAAGCTTTCGCCCATAACGGCAAATTTATGTATACGCCCTATAGCGCCTTATCGCCTGAAGAAACTTATAGTTTTTTTGAGGAGGCGGGTGTACCGTTAAAGGTGGAGCGCGGTGATCGTGTTTTTCCCCAGTCGGATAATGCGCAGGATATCGTGGACGCTTTAGTGAAAAAATGCGAAAGCTTAGGCGCAAAAATTGTGTATGACAAAGCTGTAAAAACGCTTTTGCGCTCCGCGGAGGGTGAATTATTGGGCATTTTGTGCGCCGACGGCGAGCGTATCAGCGCGGATAAGGTCATCATCGCCACCGGCGGCGCGAGCTATCCCGGTACCGGCTCTAGCGGCGACGGCTATAAATTGGCGAAAAGCGCGGGGCACACTATCGAGATGATTCGCCCTGCTTTGGTGCCGTTGGTGGTAAAAGAGGACGACATCGCTAAATTACAGGGTTTGAGTTTGCGCAATGTGCGTTTAAGTATTTACGATAAAAAGGGCAAATGCTTAGCTGAGGAATTTGGCGAAATGCTCTTTACTCATTTCGGTTTATCGGGACCTGTCGTTTTAACCGTAAGCGGCAAGGTGAGCGATTACTTTTTAAAGCAAAACGGTGAGCTGATGGCGATTATTGATTTAAAACCGGCGTTATCCGCGGAAAAGTTGGACGCGCGCTTGCTGCGTGAAATCAAGGATCAGCCCAAGCGCAGCTACAAAAATTTATTGGGCGCGCTTTTGCCGCAGTTATTAATCGAGCCTTTTATGAAACGCAGCGGTATCGAGCCGATGAAGCAGTCTAATCAGCTGACCAAGGAAGATCGCGCGGTGATTATCGATTTATTGAAAGGCTACTGGTTTACCGTGACGGCGACCAGACCATTAGCCGAGGGGATCGTGACCGCAGGCGGAGTAAATGTCAAGGAAATACTGCCAAAAACCATGCAGAGCAAATTGTGCGAGGGACTATATTTCGCCGGAGAGGTCATGGATATCGATGCGGTGACCGGCGGGTTTAATTTGCAGGCGGCGTTTTCGAGCGGCTATTTAGCCGGCAAAAGCGCGGCGGAGGATTGATAAAATTGAGGTGAAATAATGAGTAAACCTTTACAAATAGCGATAGACGGTCCGGCAGGTGCCGGTAAAAGCACTATCGCCAAGATGATTGCCGACAGGCTAAATTTGCTTTATTTGGATACCGGGGCGATGTATCGGGCGTGCGCGCTTTATTTAAAAAGAAACGGCGCAGTAGATGACGATGAAAAAATCGCCGCACTTTTGCCTGACATGGAGCTGAAATTTGACGAAAGCGGCAAGCATATCAGTTTAAACGGCGAGGATGTCTCGGCGGAAATCCGCACGCCTGAGGTGACAGCGCTTACTTCGCAAGTATCGGCCAAGAAAGCGGTTAGAGAGTGCTTAGTAAAAATGCAGCAGCAAATCGCCTCCGCGCGCGCAGTCATCATGGACGGGCGCGACATCGGCACGGTAGTGCTGTCCGAGGCGCAGGTGAAGATATTTTTAACGGCGACTCCTCAAGCCAGAGCCGAGCGCCGTTTGGTGGATTTGGCACAAAAAGGCATCGCCAGTGACTATGAAACGGTGCTCAAAGATATTATCGCCCGCGACGAGCAGGATACGACGAGGGAGCATTCGCCGCTTAAATGCGCGCATGATGCAATGATTATAGATACAAGTAATTTAAGCATAGATGATGTAATAAAAAATATTTTAGCAATAATTAAAAATAAGGGTTTATTTTCTGAAGACAATTAGGTATAATAAATTAGTGTACCTATAAGGAGTTGATCTGAGTGGCTGTCTTGGTAGCTCCTCATGCCGGATTTTGCTTTGGTGTCCGTACTGCGGTGGAAAAAGGAGAAGAATTGATTCGCGAGGGTTTAGGCCCAATCGCCACCTTGGGACCGCTTATCCATAATCCGCAGGAGGTAGAGCGATTAGCGAGTTTAGGCATAATAAGCCGCAATACTTTTGCCGAGATTAGAGAAAAACAAGTTTTAATCCGTACTCACGGCGTAGCGCCGGAGGTTTACGCAGAGGCGAAAAAGCGAGGCTTAGAGATTTGGGATTGCACGTGCCCGTTTGTGCGCAAGGTGCAGAAAATCGCCCATGAGAGATATTTAAACGAAGATCAGGTCTTGATTTTAGGCAACAAAGCTCATCCGGAGGTCATCGGGATTTTGGGATGGGCAGGAGAAAAAGGGATAGCTTTTGCCGATATTTCCGAATTGGATTTGGAGAGTTTACGCGGCAAAAATATTACCTTGGTTTCGCAAACCACAGAAAATGTGGCAAAATTTGAGCGGGCAGCGCAAGTCTTAAAGGGCGTAGCTGGCAATTTATCGGTATATAATACTATTTGCAACGCTACCCAGGAGAGACAAAATGATGCCAAAGAATTGGCGAAAAAAGTCGATGCTATGGTTGTCATCGGCGGTAAAAACAGCGCCAATACGCAGAAGCTGGTAAGTCTGTGCAGCGAATGGACACTGACTTATCATGTGGAATCGGCTCACGATTTAACACCGCAGATTTTTCGTGCGGGTCAGATAGGCGTGACAGCAGGGGCCTCAACACCTGACTGGATTATTAGGGAGGTTATTGACAAGATGAGTGAAGAAATGATGACAATGGAAGAATGCTTAGAACAAGAAGGAGCCAGCATCAAACCGGTAGAGTTGCATGACATCGTAACCGGCATTGTGATGAAAATCAACAATGATGAAGTTTTGGTTGATATAGGCGGCAAATCCGAAGGCGTAATTCCGGCTAAGGAATTGGGTGAGGGTGAATTACATGTCGGTGACGAAGTAGAGGTTATGGTCATCCGCATGGAAAATAAAGAAGGCAACATGGTATTATCGAAAAAACGTGTCGATCAGCAATTGGCCATCAACAAATTGGCTGAGGACTTCGAGCAGGGTAATATCATCGAAGCTAAAGTTACTGACGCAGTTAAAGGCGGCGTGATCGCTAATATCGGTATCCGCGGTTTCGTACCGGCTTCTTTGTTAGATACTAAATATATCGAGGACATCAACAGCTTTGTCGGACAAACTTTGAAATTTAAAATTGTTGAATATAAACCCGAGGACAGAAAAGTTATCCTCTCCCGCCGCGCTGTAGTCGAGGAAGAAGAGAACGCTTTGAAAGAGAAATTCTGGAGTGAAGTCCAAGAGGGACAGATTTTGAAAGGTACTGTCCGCCGTTTGTCCAATTTCGGCGCGTTCATTGATTTGGGCGGCGTAGACGGCTTGCTGCACATCTCTGAGATGGGCTGGAGCCGCGTCAGAAGACCGGGCGATGTAGTAAAGGTAGGCCAGGAAGTAGAGGTTTACGTCCTCTCCGCTGATAAAGAGAGCAATAAGATTTCCTTGAGCCTCAAAAAATTGATCCCCAATCCGTGGGAAAGTGCTGCTGAGAAATATGCTGTTGGCAACGTTGTTACCGGTAAAGTTGTCCGTTTGGCTCCGTTTGGTGCTTTTGTCGAGTTGGAAGACGGCGTAGACGGTTTAGTTCATATTTCGCAGATTTCTTGGTCCAGAGTTGAGAAAGTCGAAGACGCTTTAACTGTCGGTCAGGAAGTAGAAGCGAAAGTTTTGGATTTGGATTTAGAGAATAAGAAGATTTCTTTGAGCATCAAAGAAACCACCGAAAGACCGCAGAGAGCTGCAGAAAAAGCTGAAGAAGCTCCTGTCGAGGAAAACTAATTTCGAAATAGAATAAGCGTTAAAAAGCGAGGTTTGCCTGATACGGTAAACTTCGCTTTTAGTATATGGGTAACCTTATTTTATGGATTGATTACAGATATGGATTATACCAGCTTGCGGTGAACGAAAAAAAACCTTTTTAGAGACGAATAGTTATTTTAATGGAGAAATAGCATATAATATATAGGAATTTTGCAAGAAAAATGCTATACTATATTTTGCGATGAATTATACATTAAAATGATGAAACTAATTT
>QAKL01000081.1 GCA_003343815.1 Clostridiales bacterium | reverse complement strand
AACGGCAGCTACTATCCGGGGCGCGGCGGCGGAGCTGCCACACAGCACAGCTATTGCACGAACATTTCATGGAGCGACGCGCAGCCGGGCGATCTTGTATTCTATCCAGACGATTCCCACGTCGGCATTGTCGGCGGCAAGGACGCGGACGGCAACCTGTTAATCGTTCATTGCAGCGGCGGCGCAAACGGCGTTGTTATCACAGGCTCGGCAGGATTTACGGTTGTGGCCAGACCAGATTGCTTTACAAACTGAAATGCGTCTCACGGTGAGACGCATTTCAATAATATGTATAGTCTAAATTTCATCAGCATTTGAAGCGGAATTCATTGGGCGTAACGCCTTCATGTTGCTTGAACCGGCGGATAAAGCTGGAATCGTTATAATATCCAACGCTCATGCTGATCTCCTTGACTGTCATATCCGTGGAGTGGAGTAATTCCTTTGCGCGTTTCATCCTCAGAGAAATCAGATACTCCAAAAGTCCGCTGCCGGTTTGCTCCTTAAAATAGTTTCCGATATTGGTTGGCAGCATTTCAAAGTGTTCTGCAATCTCCTGAATAGAGAAGTCACCACGGCAGTAGTTTGCCTGAATATAGGCAATAATCTCGTCGACAACGGCATTCTGCACAGGCGGAGAAGGAATCCGTTCGGAAGATGCAATGTGCATGCATACCTCCTCTACCGCTGCAACCACGTTCTTTTTCGTTTTTTCCTGACTTACCTGCATCAAATATTCCGGAAGGCTGTAGGCCGCGTCCTGCTTCAAATCCGGATTGGACATCAAAATCTTAATGAGATCAAAGGCAATGCAGCGCGCATTGATCAGACTAGTGGACGGATCTTTGATTTTGGCAATCAGCTCAGCAAGAATCTTATCTCGTGAGACTGTGTTTTGAGCGGTCAACGTGTTAGCAAGACGACGGAGTTCATGGCTCGGATACCACGGCGAGTCCGCGTCATGCGCAAGGACTTCATCATAAGTGATCACGGTGCCGATGCCTTTTACGGCTCGGAAGTCCAGCGCGTTCGTGGCCTGCATATAGGATTTGCTGATGATTGCTGCACCGGGGTGTAGACGACCGATACCGATCGTTGCCTGACAACTGAGCTGGTCGTGCAGGAGGCCGAGAATGCTGTAGAACGGCTCTGTTTCAATGAAATTTGCGCGGGGACAGTGAATGAATACCAGTTTGTTCTGGTTGGGCATTGCCAGGCACTTCGTTTCCAGTTCCGGTGAAAATTCCTGCAGCAGCTGCTCTTCCAGCAGAGCCTCCTGCTCCGGCATAGATGGAAACAGTATAATGCTGACGTAGAAATTGTCGCCGTGAAAGCTCAAGCCGATCTGCTCACAGTCAATGTTGAATTCTTCGATATTCTCGTAGTAATTATTCAGCAGTCGCTGCAGCCGTGCGGACTGAATTTCATGGATGCTGCGGCTGAGCGTATCATTCAGGGACAGATTTCGATTCTGCAAAAGGGTCAGCGCATTGGAGATTGTGCCAAGATCGTCGGCCGCTTCATGCTCGGCCTTCTCTGTGTTGACCATATGCTTGGCCTTTTCGCGCAGTGCAAAAATCGGCTTATAGTTCATCCAAAGGAAACCTGCAATGACAAGAATCCCTATACCAATGGTGAGCAGCAGATATAACCGGAAAAACCGGTTGATCTCGAACATGTTGCGGTAGAGGGCGTTGTTGTTCGGAAGCAGGGTCATGTACTGCCAGCCGTTGAATTCTGAAGTTCGCCGAATCGTAACATATTCGATACCAGTCTCATCAGACTTATATAATCTTCCGCTGATCGAGCCATTTTGATAATCCGTCTGGACTTCGGTTGTAAGTGTGTCCGCGCCACAGTCAGAAAACAGGTATTGCCCATTCGCGTCAAAGACAAAGGTCTTCGTCTGAAAGTCTTCGGATCTCGGCTGGAAATAGGCGTTAAATTTCTGCGTCTGGACACAGAAGACGGCGGTTCCGCCGATGCCGTCTGCGTTTTTGGGAAGCGGGTAAATGAACGAAAGCGTTTCCGCCGTCCCGCGATGCGTTGTGATGTTCTCATCGCAGCGCACAGTATTTTCCGTACAATTCAGTTCCTGTAAAACGTCTTCTGCGTTCTGCGTGGGAAGTGCATAGTATTTGCTGAAATAGGATGTGCTGCGGTGCATACCGGAAGCGGAGAATACCGTGTCCGCATCAGGCAGCAGCACAAACAAATCATCGGCCGTTCCATTGAGCAGATAAATGTAGGAAATATCGCTTTCCAGCTGCATATTTGCAGCCACGCCGCTCATGTTATAGGAAAACCCGCGTGTCAGATACGATTGATAGCCATTGCCGCGCTCAAACATTTTGATTGTATCATTTAATGTTTGAATGTTAGAGTCAATGAGGCGGACAGCGGCAGTTAGATCGTTGGAGATCATGTCTTCAACTTCCGTTCCGATTGCAGTGACGATGTTTCCGGTATATAGGAAGTAAAGCGTTACGACCGGCAGCAAAAAAACTGCGCAGAACGAAAGCGCCATGCGTATGATCGTTTTATTTTGCAGTTTCTTTCGCATTGATTGTGGCCTCGTCTCTTTCATAAACTCCGATAGAATTATACATATTTTCCGAAACGCGCGCAAGCAGACACCGTCATTCTGTGCAAAAAACGAAAAAGTGCATATGCGGAAAAAATGTCGATGCCGGAAATCCGTCAAAATATACAATTCAGGAAATCCTATGTTGCATAATTTGACCAAATGCACATGCGATGCTGCATATCAGAGAAAAAGTGCAGATTGCGAAAAAACTGTTTTTTATGCAGAATAAAAATGCTCCCGGCGGGGGCAAAGCAAAAAGGAGGCTGTTACAGAAAGCATATGAAAAAGAAAAAGAGAACACTCAAAAAAGCAGTTGATCCGATTTCGTTGTCGATCACGCTGCTGATCATCGCCTCGCTGGTACTGTTTAATGTACTGCCTCTTGTAAAGGTGCTGATTCAAAGCTTTACGGACGCTGAAGGGACTTACTCGTTTGGCGGCTACATTCGCGCATTCCAATTTAAGCAGAACCGGGATGCAATGGTACATACGCTTGTATCAAGCGTCAGTGCTGCGGCAATCGCAACCGTGATCGGCTTTATTTTTGCATACTGCGCCTGCTATATTAAAATGCGCGCAAAGAAGTTCTTTAATGTGATTGCCATTCTGCCGATCATTTCGCCGCCCTTCTCCGTCTCACTGTCTATTATCCTGCTGTTTGGCAACAAGGGCCTCATTACGCACACACTGCTCGGTATGGCAAGCAATAACATCTACGGCTTCGGGGGCCTCCTGTTTGCACAGGTCTTTTCCTTCTTCCCGATGGCCTACCTGCTGCTCAACGGCGTACTGAGTACGATCGACCCGTCCATTGAAGAAGCAGCGCGGGACATGGGCGCGTCCAGACTGAAGACCTTCTGCAAGGTAACGATCCCGCTGTCCCTGCCTGGTATCATCAATGCATTCCTGCTGGTGTTTATTAAATGTGTTGCTGACTTCGGCAATCCGATCACGATCGCCGGTGGGTATAACACGCTTGCAACGCAGGTCTATTATCAGGCCGTCGGCGGATATGAGCTGCAGCGATGCACCGCTCTGGCAATGCTGCTGCTGGTCATGACAATGGTGATTTATCTGCTGTCCCAGCTCGTCTTGGAAAAGCGTACTTTTGTTACGATCACCGGCAAGGCGACGCGTGAGCGGACAATGATTGAAGAAAAGCACATTACGGTCCCCCTGACTGTGATCTGCTGCGTTTTTGCGGTCATCGTAGGCATCATCTATATCATGATTCCTGTTGTTTCGTTTATTAAGCTCTGGGGCGTCAATTACAGCCTTACGTTCGACAATTATATTCAGGCATGGAAGATTGCGAAGCAGGCGCTGGTCGATACGCTGAAGCTGGCCGTGATCACTACACCGGTCACAGGTGTGATTGCAATGCTGATGGCTTTTTTGATCGTTCGAAAGAAAAATCCGCTGAGTAAATTCATGGAGGCTTCCGGCATGGTTGGAATGATCATTCCGGGAACGATTCTTGGTTACGCCTACGTTCTGCTGTTCAATCAGAAGCCGCTGTATCTGACAGGTACATTCCTGATCCTGATTGCATCCTGCTGTTCGCGGTATCTGCCGGTTGGCCTGCAGTCCGGTATTACATCGCTGCGGCAGATCGATCCGAGCATCGAAGAATCTGCATCCGACCTCGGCGCAAACAGTCTTCAGGTATTTACAAAGGTAACTCTGCCGCTGATCAAATCGTCCTTCTTTGGCGGTCTTGTATATACGTTCGTCCGTACCATGACTTCTATGAGTGCGCTGATCTTCCTGATCTCCGCTCGCCACAAGCTCCTGACGATTTCCATTCTGGATCAGGTCGACAGAGGCAAATACGGCCCGGCATCTGCAATGTCCACGATGCTGATTCTGGTCGTATATGCTGCGATCCTGATTTTGTATCAGCTGCTTGGGCTGATCGGCGTAAACAAGAAAGATATTAAACTGATGTAATATGCGGAGGAAACCATGAAAAAGCAAACAAAAGAAGTCACATTAAAGCAGATTACGCGAGAATATATCTCGCCGAGTAAAGAAACGTTCCGTGCAGTCAACCAGATCTCTCTGGAAATTCACGCCGGTGAATTTGTCACGCTGCTCGGTCCCTCCGGCTGCGGCAAAACGACAACACTGCGTATGATCGCTGGTTTTGAGACACCGACAGAGGGTGAGATCTACATCGGCGGTGAGTGCGTCAACGCACTAACGCCGGACAAGCGCGATACTGCGATGGTTTTCCAGAGCTACGCACTGTTCCCGCACTATAATGTCTATAACAACATTTCCTTCGGTCTTCGGCTAAAAAAACTGCCAGAAAAAGAGATATCCGAGCGTGTGCATAAAATTATGGAGCTTGTCGGCCTGACCGGGATGGAAGAACGCTTCCCCAATCAGCTCTCCGGTGGTCAGCAGCAGCGCGTCGCGTTGGCCCGCGCGCTGGTCTCCGAGCCGGGCGTCATGCTCTTTGATGAGCCGCTGTCCAACCTCGACGCAAAGCTCCGCACCAGCATGCGCAATGAGATCAAAAAGATTCAGCGGCGTCTGGGTCTGACCAGCATCTATGTGACGCATGACCAGACAGAGGCCATGGCGCTTTCTGATCGGATCATTGTCATGAATCAGGGCATTATCGAGCAGATCGGAACGCCGGACGAGATTTATTTCCGTCCCGCATCCAAATTTGTCGCCGACTTTATCGGCCGCTCGAACTTTGCTGACGGTGTACTGCTGTCCGCCGCTGATGGTGTTGCTGAGGTAGAGCTTTTGGGGAACAGGCTGCGCGTAAAAACTGACGGTGCGCTGCACACTGCTGTCGGCTCAAAAATCTGTTGCATGACACGCCCGGAATCCATGCTGATCGGCAAAGAGGGCCCGTTCTGCGGCACGGTGCAGACGTCGACGTTCATGGGCGCCATGCAGGAGTATTTTGTGGACGTGCAGGGGACGGTCTTTATCATTGAAGACTACAATTTCCGGCAGCACGGCGTATTTGCCGAGGGCGATACGGTGCATCTGGACTATAAGCCTGATTCTCTGCACCTGATTGAAAAGTAAGTATGCGGGCGACCGCAGAAATAAAAATGAAAAAGAAAGGAAACACACAAATGAAAAAGACACTTGCACTGCTTCTGGCAGTCCTGATGGTCGTCAGCCTGTTTGCAGGCTGCGCAGCCAAGCAGGAACCCGCGCAAACCGAAGAACCCGCCGCTGATACCCAGCAGACCGGAGAACCCGCTGCTGCCGAAGAACCGGCTGCAGAAGAGGTCACAGAAGAACCGGTTGAAGAGCCGAAGGAGCTTTCCGGCGAAGTGAACGTCTACATTGCATCCTCGGAGGATTTTGCGCTTGCATGCAAAGAGAGCTTTGAAGCGGATTATCCCGGCGTGACGCTCAACTACGTCCTGCTTGGCGGCGGCGAAATCCTGACCCGTCTGCGCGCAGAAAAAGAGAATCCGCAGGCTGACGCTCTGATGGGCGGCTCCGTCGATCTCTATATGAATGCCAGCAAGGACGGCCTTCTGATGCCGTATGTCCCCGATTTTGTCAGAGAAACGTTTGACCCTGCCTGCATCCCTGCGGATGAGAGCTATGTCATCGGCCTGAAGAGCATCCTCGGCATCTGCTATGACAAGGACTGGTATGATGCAAACGGCGTCGCATACCCCGAGACCTGGGACGATCTGCTGATCCCGGAGCTGGAAGGCAACGTCATTATCACCAACCCCGGCACCTCTACCACCGGCTACATGATGATGTCCTCCCTGATCGCGCTGCGCGGCGAAGAAGCTGGTATGCAGTACATGGTCGACCTGAACAAGAACATCAAGTCCTATGCCAAGGGCGGCTCCGGCCCCGTCAACTCTGTCTCGCTTGGCGAGTGCGCTGCGGGTATGTGCTATCTGCACTTCGGTATCCAGCTGCAGGAACAGGGCTACACCAACATTGGTCTGTGTGTTCCTACGGAAGGCACCGGCGTGGAAGAGTGCTGCTCCGCTGTGATCAATAACTGCAAGAACCCTGAAAACGGCAAGGCATTCCAGGATTGGTATCTCTCCAAGGGTCTGGCCCTGTATGAGCAGTTCGGTTACTACAACTATCCCTGCAACCCGGAGGTTCATGTGAATGAAACTGCTGAACAGTATCTGCCGCTTCTGAAGGATGCTGGCATCGACTATCAGTGGGCTGCTGACAACTACGACCGTCTCGTCGAAGAGTGGGACGCGAAGATCTCGAATAACTAATTCTTAAAAGAAGCGGGGGCGTTTCCCGTCCCCGCTTTCTTTTTTTGCGCCTTTTTCAGAAAAACCGCTTTGGAGGCAGAAAATGAAGCGAATTTTATGCTATGGAGACTCGAATACATGGGGAAATATCCCGGCAGACGGCCGGCGCTACCCGGCGGATGTCCGCTGGACAGGCGTTGCAGCCAAGCTGCTCGGCGACGGCTATTCCATCATCGAGGAAGGCTTGAATGGCAGAACAACCAGCTTTGACGATTACTACGTTGACTGCAGAAATGGCCGGAAAGGGCTTGGGTATGCACTCTGTGCCCATGCGCCGATCGACCTGATTGTCGTAAGTCTCGGAACCAATGATCTCAAATACACAGGAGCAGTCGGCTCCTATAAAGGACTGGACGAGCTGCTGCGCCTGATCGAGCACGCAGACGGCTGCTATCCGGCGGCAGGCTGCAGCATTTTTCCAAACGGCGTCAAAATCCTTGTCATCTCCCCCATCCATCTCTATCCGGATATTGCTGTCCTGCGTCCGGAATCGAGCATTTACAACAAGTACGAAGAATCTTTGAAATTTGCAGAATATTTTGCGCGAATTGCCGCAGCACACGGCGCGGAGTTTCTGGACGCGGCTGCGTATGCAGAGCCGTCTGTGAAGGACTGCGTCCATATGGAACCGGCATCGCATCTGGCACTCGGAACGGCAATAGCGAAGAAGATCCGGACAATCTTTGAAGGAGAAACGTTATGAGCCGTACAGTTGTCTGCTATGGCGATTCAAATACATGGGGCTATACGCCGGGCAGTGGTGTACGCTTTGATGAGAAAACGCGCTGGACAGGGCGTTTGCAAACGCTGCTCGGCAAGGAATACCGCGTCGCAGAGTGCGGCATGAATGCCCGGACGACCTCGTTCGACGATCCGTTCCGGGACTATCTGAATGGGCGGCACGGCCTTGTGCATTGCATGGTTGCGGCAAAGCCGGTCGATCTGCTGATCATCAGTCTTGGGACAAATGACCTGAAGTACGGAACAGTGTATCGCTCTGCAAAAGGGTTGGATGCACTGTTGGACGTTGCCGTCCATGCGAATACCTATATGCCGGGCAGCTCGCCGGTCTATCGGGATGAACCAAGAATTCTGGTTATTTCCCCAATTGCATTACATGAAGAACTTGACCGCAAGTTTCCCGGACATGAGATGAATGGGAAACTGGATGATTCACGGAAGTTTGCGGCAGTATATCGGGAAGTCTGCCAAAAATGGCAGGTCTATTTTCTTGACGCCGCGCAAACAGCCAGCGCCTCAGAAATAGATTGCGTACACATGGACGCTGTATCCCATGCAGCGCTCACAGAGGAAGTTTATCATGCGGTTCAGAAAATAATGAGGTGATACATATGAAACAAGCGATTATGGTCGGTGCAGGCAATATTGGACGTGGTTTTATCGGCGCAATTCTGGCAAATGGCAGTTATCATGTGACCTTTGCCGATGTCAATATGGAGTTGATCGGTGCGCTCAATGAAGAAAAGCAATATTGTGTTCACGTACAGGACAAAAACCCGCGAACCTTCTGTGTGACAGACGTTGACGGCGTCAGCTCTGCTGGCGACGCTCTCGTTGAACCGATCTGCACTGCGCAGCTGATCACAACGGCTGTTGGGCTTCGAATCCTGCCAATCGTGGCAAAGCCGATTGCTGCCGGAATCCATGCTCGGATGAGCGCAAAGCAGACAGAGCCGCTGAATATCGTTGCGTGTGAAAATGCTATCCGGGCTTCCAGCCAGCTGAAGACTGCGGTTTACGCGCTTCTAGATGAAGAAACACGGACGTTCGCAGATGCCTGTGTCGGATTTGCCGATTGTGCCGTTGACCGCATTGTGCCGAAGGCGTCTTTTGAAGCGCCATTGGATGTGGCTGTAGAAGAATTTTCCGAGTGGGACGTTGAAAAATCTGGCTGGAAGGGCGAATTGCCGCAGATTGACGGTATGGCGCTCGTCGATAATCTGGATGCATATATTGAACGCAAACTCTTTACACTGAACAGCGGTCACGCCATCTGTGCCTATCTTGGCTGCCTTCGCGGGCATCGGACAATCCTTGAGAGTATTCAAGACCCGGCAATCAGCACCATTGTATATAAGGCCATGCAGCAAAGCGGCGCGGGACTTGTCAGGAAATTCTCCATGGATGCGGTAGCGCATCAGGCCTATATCGACCGTATCTTTGCGCGTTTCCACAATCCGTATTTGCAGGACGAGGTAACGCGCGTAGGACGTGAACCCATTCGGAAACTGGCCGCAACAGACCGGCTGATCAGCCCTCTGCTCACGGCGTATGGATACAGCTTGCCGGTAGATGAGCTGCTGTTCGGCGCAGCGGCTGCATTGCGCTATGAAAATGACGAAGATCCGCAAAGTGTAGAGCTGCAGAAAGCAATTCAGACAGCTGGGGCAGATGCAGCGCTGGCTCGGTATTCTGGCCTGACAGCGGAGCATCCGCTCAGTGCGCGAATTCTGGATATTTATCGCGCACTCGGTATCTGATTTCCCCAGAAAGGGGCTCCCGCCCTCCGCCGGAGCCTCTTTCGTCGTTTTCACGTTACGCCTGTGGTTGGATTTTATAGAATTCGTTCGGACGCATAAGGAGATAGATATGAAAAATGCAGTAATTTTCGATCTGGATGGAACACTGTTGGATGCAACGGAGAAAGCCACAGAGGTTTGAAATCGCGTACTTTTGAAGCACAGTGAATCAGACTTACATGTAGATCAGAAAACGATATCGGAATTGATGGGAAAATAGCTGACAGACATTGTACGGATCTTGTTTCCCGCACTGCAGGAAGAAAAGCGGCAGCAAATTCTGAAAGATTTTGAGAGAACAGAGGTTCAGTATCTGTATGAATATGGAGCCACACTGTATGCAGGCGTAAAAGAAACAGTCGTTTTTTTATATCAAAAATACGATTTATTCATTGTAAGCAATTGTAAAGACGGTTATGTTTCTGCCTTTTTGCACGCCCACAACTCAACTCCATATTTTAAGGATACTGTAATGTCGGGACAAACCGGCTTGGAGAAAGGCAGCAATATAAAAAACCTGATGAAAAAACATGGGATTAGGGAAGCTCTGATTAAATCAGCGGCTGTGGACGGCGAGAGATTTTTCGTCAAGACAAGGTTTGAAAAACGTGGGAATACTGTATGTATTTCTCGTTTTTCAAACCGCAGGATTGGCGGAAAAGATCCGTCGTCCGCGGTCGGGGATTTATTCAGAGGTTCCTTAGGAAGGCTGTATATGTTGGGGATACAGCAGGCGACGAAAATGCATCAAAAGAAGCCGGAATTCCATTCATATGGGCCAGATATGGATTTGGAACAGCGACAAACCCAGACGGGATCATCAGTACGATATCGGAGCTGAAAACGTGTGTCGAGCGCTATATCTAATGACAAAATGCAGTGTTTTCACAACAGTCAGAGATCGTGCGAACTCTCCACGCATGATCAACATCCTGTCAGGGGACTGACCCTGCCGGAGCATCTACTAGTGCGCGAATTCTGGATATTTACCATACGCTTGACATCAAATTCCCACAGAAAGAGCTTCCGGCTTATGCTGGAAGCTTTTCTGTCGTTTTCAACGTTATCAAAGAATATAAACGGCACGATTTATAAGTAAACATCTTTCATGTAACTAAGCTGACACATAGTTTTAAGAACAGAGTCATTTGGTTTTTTGATTATAACAAGTAGACGCAACATGTTTGTTTGAACTGGTCTTAGCGAAATCCGCGCTCTTATTTTGAGAGAGGGTTTCGCTTTCCCTTTTCATATTTGCAGCAGCCGTTATCGTAGACCATAAGGAAGCAAAAAGCGGCCGATTTCCTATCACAGTTTTATTTATGTTCCATAAGGTCAAAGTTTGTCTAAGTGGGTCAAAGAATGGCAGAAAACCTGCAAATTGTTCAAAAATGTTGTAATCTAATATCAGCTCGAACGGGAAAGGATTGTATAACATGAAGGATGTTCAGAACGCTATATACTCCATCGTCGAGACGCGCGGGAAAGAATGTTACTGCATTTTGTGTCATGCGATTGACATTGCGGTTGAACACCAGCCGAATATGCCGCAAATGCAGTTTATCTGCAATGAGGTCTGCAAACGTACCCAAAAAACGGACAGCTGCTGCTGTTTCCAAAGCGCTGAACCGTGCGACAAAGGATATTTGGCAAAACGGAAAACGAGATATGCTGCGCCACTACTGGATTGATGAAGCACCAACCGCGAAAGAACTGATCTGTTTGATTTCGGCAAAGCTTTGGGCTGACCAACAAAGCGAAGCATAACCCTCCTATCTGCAACTGTGTGTTTTGATATCGTATGTTTTACCCCCCCCGCATGTAACGTGCAGCAAATCTTTTCATCTCAGGTGTCCTGTCCAGTCTACGAGACAGGCATCTGTAACAATCTCAGTTTGTCCCGATTGGGGACAGATTCCTGATTGCCATTCTGGAAAAGCGCATTACAGATCAATACGCTTTTGCGGGCTGACAATCCCGTTTAACAACTGAACAGGGTCAAACAGATACGTTTTTGTATGCGTGAGCCAGCAATAGGCGCGCGGGGATGTTTCGGAATCAGGAGGCAAACACCGGTTCCGGAACGGAGCGGCAACCGCCAGTATTGCAGACGGGCCATGGCAGACCTGCGGGCGACGACCGCATACAAAGGATCATGATACTTGCGTTAGCCATACGTCACAGAATGGAACGCCCCGCCATCAGCATGGAGGGAGGCACAGCGCCTATGGAGCAGTTTGCCGCTGCCATCTGCTTGATCTATGAGAAAAGCAAAGTACGCAGCATAGATTTTTAAGACTTTATCGTATGAATCCGTGCGCGATTTCATAGATTGCAGCAAGGAGGCGACGCGAGTGGAACCTACCGATCACGATGTCCGCGAAATCAAACGTGAGGATGGGGTCACGATCCGTCTGCACTTTTCGTCGGGCGGAGCCACCTTGCAGGAATGTATGGTGCGTATTTTGGAAAAACATATCGAAAAATCAACGAAAAGTTGAGAAATTGGACAGTATTTGCTTTTATATTATTGCAAATACTGTTTCTTATTTGTTCGGCAGAAAGGAGAAACCATGACCTTTGTGCAAAACAAAAAGAAAGAGAAACC
>QAKL01000075.1 GCA_003343815.1 Clostridiales bacterium | reverse complement strand
GTTCCTGTTGTATATAAAATCGCTTCTGACAGGGTTGTTTTCCCCGCATCCACATGGGCCAGCAAACCCACACAAACATATTTTGCAGTCTTTTTTTCTCCGTTCTGACCGCTCATAAAAATCTCCTCCCGTGAAAGCATACTTCTGATTAGTATAACACAAGAGAAGATCAGTTTGTATAAATTTATATGGATCCACATAAATTAACAAGGGTATGTTCTCCTTGACAAACTTATTTGGAAAGGTTATAATGTACCTAGTGATCGCACTATGGAAACTTGAGAAGCCCATAGTCTTGAAGGCCCCTGCGGGGGCCTTTTATTATTTATGCACATGAATTTGCAAAACTAATAAATAACGGGGGAAAACTTGGGGGAAAAGCGCTTTCTAACATATGATGAACAGATTACCTTTCTGGAAAAGGAGAAGGGCTTGATAATTTCTAACAAAGAATACGCCAAAAAGATATTGCTAAAAATCGGGTATTTTCCACTGATTAATGGGTATAAAGAAATTTTCAAAGAGCCGATCAATAATCAGTTTCAGAAAGGTACATCATTTGAAGATATTTATGAATTATATGACTTTGATAATGATTTAAGAAACATTTTTATCAAATACATATTGCTGGCAGAACGAAACATCAAATCATCGTTATCGTATCATTTTTGCAAAGAATATGGAGATTTGCAGTCAGATTACCTGAATGTGAACAATTATGAACGTTTGCAAATTCCTAAGGAAAAAGGTCGTTACACATATGGTAAGAACGATCTCTATGCACAGGTTATTATTTTAAAGTTACTTTTATCAACCGAAGATTTTCATAAATTCTTTCATGATTTAAAAATGTGTTTTAAAAAGCATTCAATACACAAGGAAATCCTTGGGAAAATGGGATTTCCAGAGAATTGGCAAAGAATTGGACGAATTAAAAACTATATAAAATCAGAAATTCTATAAAGGAGACTCCCGTCACCTTTTTCCATATTCCACCTGGCGGAGCTGGTACACCGGGCCGCCGGGTTTGTTTTCTTCTATGACCATGGCGGTCAGCTTGTTTCTGGCCACGCAGCCGGTGTCAAGGCCGATGCAGCCGCGCTCCGGCAGCGGCTGCGTTCTGCCTGCGATAATTGCCTTGCAGGTGGCATCTCCCGGCTGGTAAAAAACTTTTTCCGTGGGAGTGTGCCCGTAAAGCACCAGCTTTCCGCTGTAGGTGCCGTCCTCCGCCAGCTTCCGGTCCCAGATGGCAGTGTGGCGGTCGGTGTGCTCCAGGCCCTTGCAGGAAATGGCCGCGTGCACGCAGATGTAATGCTCCGTTTCATAATAAAGCGGCAGCGTCCGGAGATACGCAAGAACCGGCGGTATCTCCATGTTATATTTGTAAAAGCTCTTCCGGGTTGTGGAACCACCGTTATAGTTCCAGAGTGACCGGTCAAAGCTGGCATAGGCATCCAGCATCATGTCCTCATGATTGCCAAGGAGCTGGATGAACCGCTCCCCCATGTCACGATTTAAGATCTGGCATTCCTGCAGAACCGGGGCAGAGTCCGGCCCCCGGTCGATCACATCTCCCAGAAGGATCAGACAGTCGGACTCCCGGTCAAATTTAACTTTTTGCAGCAGTGCCTGAAATTCCCGGAAACACCCGTGGATGTCTCCGATCACGATGGTTCTCACAACGCTCACTCCCTTGTTTCTTTCCAGAGGTAGCCCTTCTCCACATTCTGCAGCGTCCGGTTGCCGAGATACTGCAGCAGGTTATCGTAACAGCGGTGTTCCACCGCCTCCAGGCTGGCCGGATCACAGATGACCTTCACCAGATGGTAATGCTCTCCCAGCGCGGCTGCATTCACCATCTGCTCATTGGAAATCCGCAGATAACGCCGGTACTGGCTGCGCACGGTACTGGTTTTCACCTCATAAAAATCCACGCGCTCCGCGGCAGGCTGTTCTTCTTTCTCCGGCTGTGTCGTGCGTACCCGGATATCCCATCCGGCCTGGTGGTAATCGGTGCTGTCGGGCCGGTAGATCTCTGCCGTGCGCCCATCTGCCGCGGACAGCTGACAGCAGTGCTCCTCTTCTCTGATCACATCATATCCCTGCTGCCGGAACCCGTCAATCAACTTCTGGTTGAAATACTGTTCTCCGGCCTGACCGATCTCACGGAGCTTTTGCGAAAATTCCTCATTGGAAAGATCTCCGTCAAACTCTTCCGCGTCAAAATCCACATCCTGATCTTCCCCATAAAACAATTCCTGCTTCGCTTCGCTGGAATGCGTTTCCGCATCCTGGATCAGCTTCTTTAACTCTTCCAGCGACTCCACGCCTGTATCCTTCAGCAGTGTCTGGAATTCCTTCACCTTGCGGTTCATCTGAACCGCCGCTCTGGTCGTGAGAAGCTTCATCCGGTCTTCTTCCGTGCAGTAGGACGGGAACAGTTCTTTCACCTCGTTCTCATGTTCCCCAATCCAGCCAAGCAGACGGCTGCAGGCATCCTGGTACTGCGGCTCCGCCAGGGAAAGACTCTTCTCTGACAGAAGCTTCTGAACCGCTTCGTTGATGATATTCGCGGCATTTTTATCCCGCATGACATACATTTCCCAGCGCGGCAGGCAGACCCGGCGGTCCACCAATTCCTGTTCCAGTTCTGTCTCATGCTTCTTTCTGTATAATACCCCGGCAAGAGCCCGGAGTTCCCCATCCACCTGATCTTCCTGAAGATTCATTGCCCTGCAGAAAATTCCTGCCTGATTCAAAACAAGTTCCCGCTCCTTCAGCTTATACAAAGGCAGATAATCTACTGCTGCCCGGTAAAAAACATTTAACCATTCCAGCACCGCACCTTCCCCCAGCCCAAGACCGCCGCGCAGCGCATCCAGTGTAGCACATCTGCTGATCCAGTCACTCAGTCTCCAGAGCACCGCACAATACACGCCCCTCCATATAGAATCAGAAAAGCGTGAATCCTTCACCGGCTCTGCAAGTATGGAAAGATCGGTTTTCCAGCAGGCCTCCATAATCCGTTTCAGGTTCTCATCCGGCCCGCAGGCAATCATGATCTTCCAGAAATTTTCCCGGTATTTACTGAATGTTTTTGTATCAAGCAGGCGCGTGTTCTGAACATTTGCATGGCCGGTAAGATAAGCTACCAACCGCCCGGTCTCGTAATCTTCCGGCTGTTTTCCCGGAAGGACCGGGAAATCCGGGTGCAGAAGGCATGAACGGATATGAAGCCGGTCCTCCTCCTGACAAAGTATCTCCACACAGTCAGACGCATCCTTCAGACATTCCGGAATATCCGGATCCACCTTCACCTCAAAAAAGCGTTTCAGGGTAAACTGCTCCGAACGCCCATATTCCTGATCCAGAAACACAGGATGCGTTCCCGCCATGATCTCATTTGCTAGAACCGGTGCCTCCATGGCCGCACGGTACAGCCGCCCCACCCAGGAAAGCACATCCTGCCGCGCGGTATCCAGGCGATACTTCGCATTGTGCTCCGCATTCTGCAAAAGCCGCTCCAGGCTGATCCATTTATCCTTCTCAAGTTCATATCCAACCAGAGCCAGATCCCAGTCCGTATCATCCACCGGAACCAGCAGATCCTTAAATGGCTCTGCCAGCTCCTGCACGGCCTTTCGCTGCTCCTCATTCCGCTCCCGGATCAGGCAGAGTTTTCCCTCCGCAAGGCTGCGTTTTCCAATCCTGGTCGGGAAAATGGGTTCCCGTTTCATACAGTCAAGACAGCCATTGTAGAGCCGTGCGCGCACCCACTGTGCCGACCACTCTTTATTCTCCGGGCAGACCGGCATGGCCACCGCATTCTGCAGACTGCCAAAATCCTGCTCCACCAGATTGTGTAAAAACTGCCCGTACAGAACCACCGCCTGTTTCATGAGTTCCTTATTGCGCAGGGCATCGTGGGAATTAGGATTATCCACCAGGCTGATGCCGCTGCGCGGTTCGTTGGGACACAGAGCCCGGCAGTTGATTACTGTCGGAAACGGGAACTGTTCTGCCCCGATCAGCGGAAAGTCAATGTAGAGTTTCGGAGTCTGTTCCCCTATAGGAAGAATCTGTCCGTCGCTGTACTCACAGGCCACCGTGATCCGCTCCGCGCCCTCTCCCGCAGACTGATACACCAGATGACGCGTGCGATCCCCCTGCAAAAATTCCATGCTGTACAATCCATTTCCCAGTTCCACCGGGGTTCCGTTGGTGTAAACAATCCGTTCCCTGCGGAAATCCGTCTCATAAATCAGCTCCACTGCCCGGATCTGCGGGGAAAATAACAGCGTATACAAAATCGTGTGATCCAGGTCCTCCATGCCGATCCGGGCAATCTCCCGGCTGCGTTCCTGATCGAGATGATACAGAAAGCTGGTATTGTAGCCGGTCAGATCAAACTCCTCGTCCGGGATCCCCTCTGCCTGATCTGCCGCCATAAGCTGTGCCATGGCCCGCTCAATGGCATCCAGAATTTCTTCTTTATTCAGACCACTCCGGTCCAGACAGACGGTAAACGGCAGATACGGATTGTCATCATTTTTCAGGTACGACGTTAACTCTACTCGTTCACTAAGCTGATAGGTAGACATGAAGCCCGTTCCAAACTGGCCAATGCCCTCACCCGGCTTCTTTGAGGATACCTGATAAATGATAGAAAGAATGTCCTTCACGCTGAATACCTTTCCGTTGTGGGAAAATTCCAGTTCTGTGTCCGACAGACGAATGCAGATGGATACCGGCTCTGGTGTCCCATCCGGCTTTTTGTAAGCCAGATCCCTGGCATTCTGCATCAGCTCAATCAGAAACCGCCGCGCCTGGTTCACATCGGACTCATTGCGGATCCGGTTGATAAACTGCAAAATCTTATTGGCCGCATTGGTGCGGTAAATTCCGGTAATACTGTCCTGTAAAATCTTTGCGTAAATTCCCATGTCCCAATTTTCCTCCAGCTTTTCTATGCTTTGCAATACCCCCGCAGCACCCGCTCAAATACCCGGTAATTGTTTTCGTCCCGCGGGGTGCAGTATACGGCAAATTCCAGGTTGCAAAAGGCGTGGAGGTAATCTTTCAGCACATTCTTTGCTGCCATGGCCACGACTTCGGGATTGTTTTCGAAGGCACCGCATCCAAAGGCGCCCAAGATCACCGTTTCCGCTCCTTTTGCCAGTGCTGTGTCCAGCATCCGGCGCAGGCGTTTGTCGTGGATAGCCATCAGTTCCCTGCTTTTCACGGAAACCGCGCGGTTTCCATCCCCGGAGTTGTAGCGGTTGCTGGGCTTCGCCCGCAGGTTCGGTGCAGCGCAGGTGATGACATCCACCGCATACCACTCCGCTTCATCCATGCGCCGCGGCACGGCGGTATCGGTCTTAAACACCAGCACCTCCGGCGTGTAGATGATGTCATCGTTATGAATCGGATTCTGCGCCTGGCGGTGCGGGGTATAAAAACGATTCTGCATCTCCTGGGTTTTCAGGCAGAAATACAGGGTGGAGCAGCGGCAGATGCATTCCTCCTGGGCGCCCGCTCCCGTGGTGACACCGCCGCCCGGATTGGTGGCGGACGCGAAATTGTGGACCGCTACCTTCTGGCCTGCATACCCCCGCGCCGCCTCCAGGGTCCGTTTTTTGGAAACCACAACCTTGGCCGGTTTCTCATACCGGTTTTTATCCAGATCCGGCAGCGCATCCGTTTCCAGGATCAGCTCCTGGGCTGCCTGGGATGCTTTCAGGCTCTCCGCGATTTTTCTGTTCGTGCGGCACCACGCCTCCGTATCCTCAAACACCCGAATGTTATCTTCTCTTGCCATGTTATTCTTCTTCCTCCTCTGCCACAGCCATCAGCGCATGGAACATCTCCACCGCCTGTTTTGGCTCATAAATCGTAATCTTCTTTTCGCCCGTATTTACCTCAATTCCAAAAAGGGTAATTTCCGGATACTCCATCACTTCACAGGATTCGTCATGATTTACTGCCAGCGCAAACCAGGAATCCGACGACGATCCACTTAAAACATCATCGAGAAGTTCCTCAAACGTGGGATATTTCACACTGTTGATCTGCCGGTACGTCACCCTCCCGACATCGGTACTGCAGATATACAGCGGAATTCTCCTGTGTTCAAACGCATCCGGGAGATACCTGCATTGATTCACGACAGTATACTCCTTCAAAGGTTCCCCGCGAAGCTCACATTCCAGCTGGCGGTCTCCACCCTTGAAATGCAGGATAAAATCCTCAAACTTCTGTTCTGTTTTTAACGGACAGTACACCATGAACGGCTGATCCTTTTTCGCCTGTTCATAGGCCAGTTTTTCCCGTTCTTTTGTCATGTCGTAAGAATCCCACCGCGCATGGCTGGCAAAACTGTAAACTTCACCCATTGCCCCCTGATATACCTGGTCTTTATAGACAAACTCGACATTTTTCCAGCCAGTCATTCCCGGATATACCGTCTCCACACACATGAATACCTGATACCCTCTGTCCTGGCGGATCAGCCACTCCCACACATTGTCTCCGGCCGCGCCAAATTCCGTGATCAGCTTTGCCGGGCCCTTCTTTTCATAATACAGGACGATCAGGCCAAACTTGCAGCCGGTTGACAGGCAGCTGATGCTGCTTTCCCCAAACGGAGTCACCACCCCGTAATCGCCCTGTCTTTTTGCGGAATCAATGTCCTGCATCAGCGCCAGGCAGTCCGCGTCCCGGAACGCGTTCCTGTCCCGGCTGAATATCCGCAGAAACTCCCGTTCCACTTCCATGGTTTTTGTCAGAAAAACCGTTTCCTTCCCATAAAACGCTTCATCCAGCAATATCACTCTCAGCATATTAGTCCCCCTGTCTGACAACGACTCCGGCCTTCGCCTGATTGTACAGTTCATGGAACCGTTGTACCGCCTGCTCGCTCTGTTCGATCAGGATCTTCTTTTCCTTCTTGTTAACCTCAATTCCGTACAAGACCCGCTCTGTATAGTCTGACGCCTCGTATCCTTTGCCATCTTTGGGGGCATCGTCCACCACCAGGACAAACCAGGAATCATACCGGTCACGATACCGTCCACTAAAAAGCCGTCCCGGACCGTACTGCATACCCTTCATAACCTCAAGATACAGAATCTCTAAAAATGACGAATCTCCTCCGCTCCGTCTCTCCAGAAACTCAGTTCCTGCCGCATTGCTCCCGCAAATATAGAGCGGATAATCTGGACGGTAATTTCTGTCATCCAGGATGTACGGACAGGAATTGACCACCGTATAATCCTCAAAGTCCAGCAGGATCAGTCCCAAATAGATCTCTGCATCCGAAAATCTGCCCGCAAACTCCGCGATCGGAACCTCTTCCTGCACCGGGAAGCTGACATAAGCATCCCGCATGTCATTTTTCCATACGAACTCATGGGAATAATTTTCCTGGTTCTTTGTCATCTTCCATCCGGCTTTTTTCCACTTCTGAAGAATCTCCGAAAGATTTTCCTCATAGCTCCCATACGTTTCAATTCCATCCGTAATCGTGAAATTCTCTATCTCCAGCAGTTCCGGTCCCAGATCCTGTCTTCTGATGTATACCGTTTCTCTTATATTTTCGGAAAGCCATTTCCACACATCAATTCCGACTGTTTTCAGATAAAAACGTCGGCACTGGTATTCCCGCTGATTCCAGTGCAAAAAGGTAAGGCCCAGCTTACAGTCAATGGGCAGACAGAACATCGGCATTTCCCCCTGGGGCGTCACAAGTCCGTAATCGCCCTTCCGCTGTGCACCGGCAAATGTTTTCAGAAAATCCAGGGATTTTTCATCCCAAAACGCGTCATCACCATCCGTAACACCAGCAAATGCTTTGAGATTATTATTTAAGATCCGCAGGAAATCCTGCTCTACGCTGTAGGAGTGCTCATCGGTAAAATCATCATAAAAGAAACGGTCTGTTACGATAAAATCCAGTCCCGCCGCGTCTGCCTGCTCCGTCAGCCTGATTCTCTTTGCCTTCATTCTCCGCGTTTCTTCCCGCTGCTCCTGCTGCAGTTTTTCAACCGGATTCAGACCCCAGCACTCCACCAGACTGCTGATCCAGTCAGAAACAGCCTCCGGCGCCTCCTCCCGGTACATCCAGGTTGTCGTGAGAAGCACCTGAAGCGGAAACGCTCCCATATTCTCCAGTCCGGCGATCGAAACTTCATGAAAAAGTCCTTCTTTTCTCAGGAATTCCACCAGGCTGTCTCTCACCTGCAGCGTGGTCCGCGCATCCTCCCCGCAGACCAGCAGGTCAATATCCGAGGTCTCCTGATACTCCTCCGTGAGAAAACTGCCGTAACAAAATACAGTAAACCAGTGCTCCTTCGGAAGCGTATCCAGAAATGCCCGGATCCTGTCCATGATTGCCCGGCGCTTTTCCAGGGTATCCCGCTCTTTATAAGGAAGGATCCGGCAGTCTTCCGGCAATGCCTGGTAATACCGTTTGGAAACAATACCGGAATTTTCTCCCAGTCCATCTTCCCATAACGCGTCAAAGCAGCTACGCATGGCCCCCGCTATATCCGGGAAATTTTTCTTTGCCTCCATGAGCAGCGGGCAAAAACCATCCCGGACCTTATTGTGTCCTGTTTCCGCGCCGATAGCGCTTATCACCCGTTCCTCATCAAAGCTTATGGTGACAATTGCCCCTTCTTCTTCCCCCACAGGCATCCGGAAAGACTTTTCCTCGTCTATGTCTGTCCCTTTCAGCGTCGCATAGATATGTACCAGCCACTGGACTGTAACCAGAATGTCATCAAAATACAGCAGAAGCAGGTTCTTTTTCTCCTCCCAGCTCAGCATCTGGCAGTCACTGCTTTCGTTCTCTTTGGAACGGATCGTGAAGCAGGCCGATTCGTAACGCAGCTGTTCCACTTCGTTTTCCAGCTCTTCCAGTCTCCCTTCCACCCGCTCACGGATGGAAAATCCAGCCGGTGCGATTCCCTGCTTTTTCTGCTCCGCTTTCAGATTTTCGATGACCTCCTTTAAATTCTGCATATTTTACTTTTCCTCCCGTAAGTAACCAGTTTTGTTATTTTTACTGTTTCCAAGAGATCTTAAGGGATCCGCATAATCGTGAATGCTTTCTATTTCCATTGTCTCAGGATTGCAGATCAGTTTGAGCAGGTGGTAATGCTCTCCGGAATGACGCATTTCAGCGTCAAACAGGCGCACAACATTTTTATACCGGCTTCCGGAGGTGCTGATCTTGATTTTATATTCGATACGTTCATCATCTATCTCTGTATTATCTTCCCGGTGACTATAACATGCCCGAACGTCAAAACCTAAACTCCGCGAGCTCATCCGTTCTATTTCTATCAGATACCTGCCATTTTCTGTTACCATAAAACAAGAATCATCTTTTCTGTCATACTCTTTATATCCTTTTTTCTGAAACTGGCCTATCAGCCAATCAAAGACATATGTTTCTCCCACATTTCTTATCTCACGGATTACGCTCTCTTTTTCTTCCTCTGAAAGCTTTTTTATGCGGTCATCACCCTCAAAATCCACATCTCTTTCGAAGTCATAGTCAATCCCGCTTTTGTCTTCAAGCTCCTGTTCCCCTTTGTATTTCTTTCCACCGGCCAGAAGTTCCAGCAGTTCATCGACAGAATCCGCATTGAACTTTTCAAGAAGTTCATGCAGCTGATCTGCCTCTTCGCTTGCTTTGGTTATTTCCTGCATAGTCAAAAGTTTTATCCTGTCTGCTTCGTTATAAAATTCGGGGAAAAGATCCCAAACACCATGACCATAACGTCCAATCCAGAAGTAGAGCCGTCTGCAGGCATCCTGAACTTCTTTTTTCTGCGCTGAAAGCGCCCCCGACACGAACAGGTTTGCCAGAAAATAATTGATTTCCTTTGCCAGATCACAGTTGGCACATTCTTCTATGGGCCAGTCCCGAATTTCCAAATAATCTGTAGGCTCCCCCAGCCATCTCGGAGTTATCATATCCTCACGGTACTCAGCGCAAAGGTCATCCCTGATTTTCAGCAGTTCTTCATCCAGAAAGCCTTTTATAGAATTCTCCGGCCTCACAAACTGTCCTTCGTGGTTTAATAAAATGCCCTGTTCTTTCAGTTCATCATATGGCAAATACTTTTTGCCCAAACACCAGACACCTCGCAACCAGTCACAGGTCTGTTGTTTTCCTATTGCCAGCACGCTGGAAAGTTTTTCCAGGCATTCACATCTCATAATGTCGTCCATCATAACGTGTAAAACTGCAGCATATGTTTTTTCCCACATAGACTCTGGAATCCGTTCGTCCTGGATTGGCTTCACATCAATCGGAATTTCCAGATCCATTGCTTCTGCAGCCAGATTTCTTATCTCCTCATCCGGTCCGCAGGCCAGAAGAATTCCCCATATCTGATTGTGAGTCTGTACAATTTTTTTCTTCAGTTCTCTGGCTTCCTCATCATATTTTGCGTACCGATACCCATCAAAATAAAACTGAGGTTCTCCAATCGCATGGATCAGACGGAGCATGTCATAGGATTCTGGCTGCTTCCCTTCCACTATAGGGAACAATGGAGAAATCAACACCGAACGAAGCGATAATTTTTCCTGATTGAAATTCAGTTTCTCCCGGCTTTCCTGGTCGAGATCCAATTGATCCAGGATTTCGGATACATCTTTCAGACATTCCGGAATTCCCGGATCTGTTTTCACTTCCGTGATTCTTTTCAAAACAGGCGGATACACCTGATTCACAAAAACAGCCACCTTACCCGCCATGATCTGATCTGAAAGTTTCTCATTTTTCATGGCCGCCTGATACAGTTGAAAGACCCAGTCCGTGTGATCCGGTCCCGGATTCTGTTCTATCAGATAATCCAGAATTTCCTGGGCATGCTCCAGAAGATAAGCCAGACTGATCTTTTTCTCTTCCGGAACCGGATAACCGGAAAACACCGATTCCCAGTCCGTCTGATCTACAGCAGGCAGGAACAAATCCACCGAAGCCAGAAGTTCCTTTACCAGTTCTTTTTCCTCCTCTGTCTCACCCACCACAATACATACCCTGTCATCGTTCAGGCATTTCTTCCCGGTTCTGGTGTAGAACAGCTTTTCCCGGCTTATCACCTGCAGACACTGCTCATAAAAATTCTGCTGTTCATATGGTTCTGTCCCTGCGCCCACATGGTTCAAAATAGGAATGCGGACTGTATGTTCCAGTCCTTCCACGCCCTCTTCCACCAGGTTATGAAGGAAATGGCTATACAGCCTTACTGTCAGGGGAAGAATGTCTTTATGCTTCTTTATACAATTCATTGGCATCCTTTTTGCCTCCTTTCTGCTGTTTTCCTCAATAACATGTCCTTACTTTCCGTATATCTACACGTACACAAAACCACCCGCCGGCATCAGACCAGCTCCATTCTTTTCGATCCGGATTTCCGGAATCTGCAGCCATAAAACTACTCCATCTGCAGCAAAATAGCATGGCAGTAACACAACCATAACATCCCTTTCCCCCAGAAACGGCATATCCTCTGTACGCTGGATTCTTACATACATCGGCATCTCGTAGCCACTTTTTCCCAGACCCCAATATGGCACATATGAAGTATAAAACGAATCAAACGTGATATAGAGGTAATCATCTTCACTGGTTAACCGTCCTTTTAAGACTCTGACCTCCGGTGAAATCAAACGATTTTCCAGATCCTTTTTCTCCATAGTCTCGTAAAAGAAGTCCGGCAGGCGATCCCTTGTTTTCTCTGGCTCATACACCGATTCGTACCATATTGTATCTATGCTTCCCTTCTTCAACAGCTGGCATGGATCTGTATATACATTCAGTTCAACAGCCTCTCCGCTTTTCGGATATCACAGACCACTCTCACCCACCATTCCTCACATTCTTCCTCTTTTCCCAATTCCGGAAATAATGTTCGGGGATACGGTTCCTGTGGCATCCGAAATATATGCCTGCCCCTGCTGTTTTCCGTACTGACCTTAATCTGAAATTTCGTACATTCGTGCTTCTGATTTTTCCATTCATCGACCTCCACATCCGCGTGCCCAAACTTATTTTTTTCTCTTTTATGCAAAGAAATTTCCACTCTATTATTATCTTCTGATCGCATATCACAGCTTACTGTTCCTTCATAATTGTTACATGATTCCAGTGAATATCCCTGTTCTTCAAACGTATCAATCAGCCAGTCCAGGACAATCTTCTCCGCACTGTCGCGAAGCTCACAAATCTTATGCTTCAGTTCTTCTCCCTGGAGACGTGACATATAACGATCGTCCTGAAAATCCAGGGTATATCTGTCATATCCCGTGTATGCTGCTTCCTTTATTATCTGCGCGTAATCTCTCATCTTTACTCCTTCAGCAAATAATCGTTATTGATCACCTTCATGGACAGTGGGCCGCCAATGATCTCGGAATAGACCGGCACCAGCGGTCTGATTACGATGCCTTCCTTGGTAATTCCGGTGGGGTATCTGCCCCTGGCCCGTTCCAGAAGTTCTTCGACGCTGCTGTAGGCAAAGTCATCCTTCACCTCTTCCACCGGCACCATATCGAGCTCAAGCAATGCGCATAATTCCTGCATTCTGGCAAGCGGAAGTCTCTCATGGGTATCCAGATCGATCATGGTAAACACATACCACTCCGGGCTGG
>QAKL01000006.1 GCA_003343815.1 Clostridiales bacterium | reverse complement strand
TAGTTTGTCTTTTTGCTGACGCTTGATGAGGCTTTACCGCCCAAGGATTCAATTTTTTCCTGCGCCGTTTTGCGATCCATTGCAACCATAGTGCCTGTTAAAACGAAAGTTTTACCTGCGAATGCTTCTTTTGTCTGTTTTTCAGTGTGTTCTTCTTGCATCATTATGCCCGCTTGCTCCAAGCGTGCCAAAAAGTCAGAATTGCTTTCTTGGGCGAAATATTCGGTGATGCTTTGCGCGATTTTCGTACCTACCGCATCAATCGCAACTAAATCGTCATAACTTGCCTGCTTTAATTTTTCGATCGAGCCGAATTCTTTCGCTAAAATTTTGGCAACCGTCAGCCCTACTAACGGAATCCCCAGAGAAAAAATCAGCGCTGCTAAAGAGCAGTTTTTGCTTTTTCCCAAGCTTTTCAGCAGATTATCGGCTGATTTTTCGCCCATGCGCTCGATAGTTAATAACTCTTCGCGCGTCAAATAATACAAATCGGCGCTGTCGTGAATCAGCTCTGCTTGATAAAGCTGGTTAATCACCGCAGGGCCTAATCCGTCAATATTCATCCCGTCGCGGGAGGCAAAATGAATGATCCCCTCGCGCACCTGCGCCGGGCAATGCAAAGTATTGGGGCAGCGCACCGCCGCCTCGCCCTCCAAGCGGATTAGCGGCGTCCCGCACTCCGGGCATAAATCAGGAAAAGCAAATGCTCTCTCGTTTCCGTCGCGTTTTGTTTTATCCACTGCGACTACCGCCGGGATGACTTCGCCCGCTTTTTCGATGATTACTGTGTCTCCGATCATGATTTCTTTTTGGGCGATGTAGTCCTCATTATGCAAGGTCGCGCGGGAAATCGTGCTTCCTGCTAAAAAGACAGGCTCTAACTGCGCCACCGGCGTCACTACGCCCGTGCGCCCGACCTGCACCGTAATATCCTTTAATTTCGTGCGTTGCTGCTCCGGCGGAAATTTATAAGCTATCGCCCAGCGCGGATTGCGCGCGCGATAGCCGAGCTGCTCTTGGTAAGCGATACTGTTTACTTTCACGACCATGCCGTCGATATCGTAATCCAGCTCATGACGTCTTTCACCCTTTTTACGGCAATACTCGACTATTTCGTCAATATCGGAGCTGACTAACGGCTCGGACACTGTAAAACCCTGCTCATGCAGATATTTTAAACATTCGCTTTGGCTTTGCGGACTATCTGCCCCCTCTAAATAAAGCAAATTATAAATAATCGCCCGCAGATCCCTTTCAGCAGCAATTTTCGGATTGAGCTGACGCAAGGAACCGGCGGCGGCGTTGCGCGGATTGGCAAAAAGCGGTTCGCCGTTTTCCTCACGCTGTTTATTCAAGCGTTCAAACGCCGCTCTCGGCAGATAAACCTCGCCGCGCGCCTCCATTAAGGTCTCTGTCTTGCGCAATTTTAATGGAATATTTTTCACTGTACGAATATTATTAGTTACATTCTCACCGATATAGCCATCGCCCCTGGTCGCACCAGTCACCAAAACCCCGTTTTCGTAGCTTAATGCTACCGACAGCCCGTCAATTTTATACTCGACTACATATTCCACCGTATCTACACCCAGATCGCTTTTTACCCTGCGGTCAAACTCGCGCAAATCCTCCTCATTGTAGCTGTTGCCCAAACTAAGCAAAGGATTGCGGTGCGTATATGGTGGAAACTCGCTTAACGCCTCGCCGCCTACTCTCTGCGAGGGCGAGTCCGCTGTTAATAATTCAGGATGAGCTTTTTCTATATCCAATAACTCCTGCATCAGCTTATCATACTCATAGTCGCTGATTTGCGGATCGTCTAAAACATAATATTGGTAATCGTTTTCGCGGATCTGCTCTTTTAATTCTTCCAAGCGTTTTTTTAATTCTTCCACGTTTTCCACTCCTTACGCTCGTTTAATCGGCGCATATTTGGCAATCAAGGTTTTTATCCCTATCGAGGGGAAAGCGACGTTATACTCCAAATCATCGCCAGCGCCTTTGACGCTTATCACTACACCCACGCCCCATTTAGTATGCGCGACTTTATCGCCGATATTAAACTTTTCGATTTCACTGCCGCTTTTAGGCTTAATCGGTGTCTGCACACGCCCGTAATCACTACTTGATTGAGGAGAACGGCGCTTAGACAAATCATTGATTAATTCCGCAGGGATTTCGCCGATAAAGCGGCTTTGGTGATTGCGGCTCGTCCGTCCGTAAAGCATATGTGCCAATGCGCGGCTCATAATCACCTGCTCTTTTGCGCGGGTAATGGCGACATAGCACAGGCGGCGCTCCTCCTCCATTTCACTTTCTGCCATTGAGGAGATACTGCGCGCATGCGGGAAAATATTTTCCTCCATGCCTACGATAAAGACGATCGGAAATTCCAGTCCTTTAGCACCGTGCATAGTCATAATTGTGACTGTGTTTTCTTTCTCCGTCAGATTATCCAAATCGGTGTATAAGGCAACCTCGGACAAAAATTGGCTCAAATTCTCCGCGCTTGGCTCATGCTCGCGGTCAAATGATTCTAAAATCGAGAAAAATTCCTCCAAATTTTCCTTTTTCGTAACGCTTTCGACATCTTTATCATCAGCAAGCATCGCTAAATAGCCGCTTTGCTCCAATACCGTTTCCACTAAATCCCGTAACGGCAAGGCTTCAGATAATGTCTGAAACTCCACCATCTGCTCGGCAAAAGCGACCATCGCCTTGCCTGCTTTGCCTGTAATACCTGCGTCAAGTGCGTCTAACAGCGCCAAAGTAATCGAAATATCGTTCTCATCGGCGTATTGGCTGATTTTCTGCCAACTCGCCTCGCCGATACCGCGCTTGGGCGCGCCTACGGCTCTGGCTAAGCTGATGCGGTCATCAGGATTGGCGATAGCCTTTAAATAAGCTAAAGTATCTTTAATCTCCTTGCGGCTGTAAAATTTCATCCCGCCGAATATTTGATACTTGATCCCGTTTTTGATAAAATTTTCTTCTATGACGCGAAACTGCGCCGTCGTGCGGCAGAGCACCGCAAAATCGGCATAAGTCCTTTCGCCGTTTACCACGCGTTTTTTTATTTCGCGGCTGACAAAGAATGCTTCCTCCTCTTCATCCAGCGCCGTAAAATAATCAATTTTTGCACCGCCTTTTTTCTCGGTCCAGAGGCGCTTATCCTTGCGCTCGCTGTTGGATTTGATCACGCTGTAGGCGGCATCCAGAATCACTTGCGTCGAGCGGTAATTCTGCTCCAATTTCACGACCTTAGCCTCAGGATAATCCTTTTCGAAATTGAGGATATTTTGGATATCCGCGCCTCTCCAGCGATAAATGGACTGGTCATCGTCGCCGACTACGCAGATATTGCGGTATTTTGCCGCCAAAAGCTTAATCAAGCGATACTGCGCGTGGTTGGTATCTTGATACTCGTCGACAAATATATAGCGGAAGCGACTCTGATATTTCGCCAAAATTTCCGCATTGCGCTCAAAAAGCTGCACCGTCAGCATGATGATATCGTCAAAATCCACGGCGTTGTTTTGTTTGAGTCTTTCCTGATAAATATCGTATATCTCGACGTTTTTCTCCATGATGAAATCGCCGTTAATATATTTGCGTGCAGATTGCGGATCCAAAAGCTCGTTTTTAAAATTAGAAATAGTATTAGCTAAAAGTCTGGGCGGAAATTTTTTTTCGTCCAAATTTTGCTCTTTTAAAATTTGTTTGAGCAATGTCTGCTGGTCGCTTTCGTCGTAAATGACGAAATTGGGCTTATAGCCGACCTCCTCGATTTCCATGCGCAAAATACGCAAGCACATCGAGTGAAAGGTGCCTGCCCAGATCCTTTCGCCTAAAAATCCGACCAAATCAATAATGCGCTCTTTCATTTCCCCGGCGGCTTTATTGGTAAAGGTGATCGCCAATATCTCATGAGGAGAAACATTTTCCTCCTGCAGTAAATACGCGATACGCGTCGTCAAAGTCTTCGTTTTACCCGAGCCTGCGCCCGCTAAGATTAAAAGCGGCCCTTGGGTGGTAACTACCGCTTCACGCTGTTCTTTATTCAAATTTGTTAAATCCATATTTCTGCCTCCATACCTTTAAAAATTAATTATACCAAATCCGCGTATGTTTTCCAAGACTTTTTGCCAAAAAAGCCGTAATTTTAAAAATTACTTAAGACTTATGTACAAAAAAACCGCCTGCTATTCGCAGACGGTTTGGGATAATTTACGCTCTTAATTTAGCTGCGCATTTAGCTTCTAACTCAGCTAAAATTTTGTCATATACTGTATTAACCTCGGCGTCAACCAGCGTGCGATCCTCGGCTTGGAAAGTCAGCTTGAATGCCAAACTCTTCATACCGCTTGCGATCTGCTCGCCCTCGTAGACATCGAAAATCTGCACGTCTTTCAAAAGCCCGCCGCCGTTTGTGTTAATCACATCAATTAATGCCTGCGCAGGAGTATCCTTTTTCACGACGACCGCCAAATCACGGCTCGTTGCCGGAAATTTCGGCAAACGGCTAACGCTCGGTTTCGCCGCACCGATCGCAAAGAGTGCGTCTACGTCAATTTCTGCCGCATATACGCGACCTTTGATGCCGTAGTTTTCGGCAACCTCCGGATGCAACTCGCCCAAAACGCCGATTTCCTGACCGTTTACTTTGAGTACAGCCGTTCTGCCGGGGTGATAGGTAGGATTATCCACACACGGCACATATTCGCGACTTTCCGGACGAAATACATCTAAAAGCTCCTCCAAGACCGCTTTTAAGTAATAGAAATCGTACTCGACGCCGCCTTCAAGCCAGTTAGATTGGGTTTTACCTTTTAAAACGATTCCTAAATTGTATTTCTCATGCGCCAAATCAGTGCTGTTTAACTCGCCGTCCAGCAAAAATACTTTGCCGATTTCGAAAAACGCCAGATTTTCATTGCGGCGGTTAATATTATTGGCTACCACGCCGAGCATCCCCGGGAGCATGGAGGTACGCATATGCCCCTGATCCTCGCTCAAAGGATTCATAATCGGAATACTCTTGCGGCGCACGTCATCCGCAGGCATGCGGAGCTTATCGTCGTTATTTTTATTGAT
>QAKL01000037.1 GCA_003343815.1 Clostridiales bacterium | reverse complement strand
TGTATCTTCCATTTGCCCGGTTTCGCCTTGCCGTCTGTAGTATCAATATATTCATTCCAACCGTTATTATAGCAAGTCTGCGCTGTTTTCACCGTCGCGGGATCGATGATCAAATACATATATTCGCCGTAGCTGTGCTTACTTTGACTGCGGTAAACTACCAACTGCCCGTCGGAGGAATAGTTTTTGAAAACCTGTTTCAGTTGATATTGCAGCTTGGCATCGGTAGCACTACCATTGTTGGTGCCGCCGCTTTTGGCAAAGCAGCTGTTAGAAACCAAATTATCATCACCCTGCACCTGAGCAACCGACACCGTCCCGATATAATCCCAGTCATCGCTGCCTACCATACCCCTCAGACAAGTATTGGCATTATCCGAAGTAAAGGTTGCTTGTTTACCGTTTACACCTGTGGTTTTTAATTGGTTATCTCCTCTGCCCTGCAGAAATGATTTATTGGAAATGTAGTAAAGTGCGTTGTAACTGTTTTCTATATTCGGCGCAAACTCCATCCAATAATAATTGCCGCGATAGTTGCTCGAATTGCTATACAAATAACTGTACACTTTAGGCATTGTAAAATTATAACTATCGTAGGTCGAGCCGTTGTTTCCGCTGCTAATAGACGGTATACCCAATCCGTTGTAATTGACGTTTAAATATCCCGTCGCTTGGATATCGTCCGCCGCCTCATCCGTATCGTAAAGATAGACTGCGCCCTCGTAGCTTTGATTACCCGTCTGCGCGTAGTCATCGTAAGTGATAATCGGGATATAAAAATTGACATATTGGATATTCTGCGCGCGATTGCCGTTGCCGTCGCTGAAATCAGCATAAATATCATCAGTAATATAATACTTACCGCCGGCACCGTCACTCCCGGGGATATGATCCGCATATTTAAAGACGACATCTACCTGCAAAGGCTCGTCCGCGCTTTTAAAGCGCACGGTAATATTGCCGTCCTCATCGACGATACTGTCATTTTCCGCTTTTACAATATCTTTCGCTGTAGCCTGCAGCCATTCGCTTTTATTCTTCTCACTGCCGTCTGCCGCCGTATATTTAGTCGTATAGGTCACACCAAGACTAAATCCCGGTCCTGTCTTATCGCCGTAAGCGTCAAAAATACCAAAATTATCCGCATCGACCCAGACGCCTGCCGCATCATGACTTGCCAGGTGCATTTTCTTGTACGGGAATATATCGCCTGCTTTACCTGCGCCTTTCTGTCCGAATCCCACTTGCCAATAATACGCCGTAGGGCCTCCCGAGCCGCCTGATAACGATGCGCTGTACTCACTGTCGCCGATATCAGGAGTTTCGGGCGCTACCGTAAAGCCCACTCTGCCGCCCGGCACATAATCAAAAGTGTAGCTTTCTCCGGGCACCAAAGCCTCGCTTACGATCGCACCATACTGAAACGATCCGGAAATATTGATACGGTTTTCCACCCCGCGGAAAAACATCTTGACCTGCCAATTCTGCGCCGCACCGTAAATCCCGCCCCACGCCCGCAGGGTATCGTCGCTGGCGCCGGATTGGATAAACTCGATAGGCACAGCGGGATTGAGCAAAAGATTGCCCACCTCATCGGTCTCCTCGGGAATTAATTCGCTCGGTAATGCACCCATATAATAAGTGATATCTTCTCTGACGCCGCCCTCGTCGTTAGGAATAATTTTCGCGATACGAAAGCGCACATCTATCGCGTCGCCGCGCTTCACCGTGCCGCCGTTGGCATAAAAACTATTTTGTGTATAATTAGGATCATTCGTGCTGATGACGCGCCCTTTATTATCATAAAGAGTCGTATACATCATGCTCTCGCCGTCTGCGTCTACACCTAAAATGTCGGTTAAGGGCGCTTCTTCGTCAGGCAAAGCAATGATCTCGTCCTCCGATTCGTCACCTGGGGCAAGCTTTTCTGCGGCATTATCTTTTTCCTCCGCAGGAGCAGTCGGCGTATCCGTATTTTCATACCCGCAGATCAATTCATAGCAAGCATCCGTATGCTCATGCCCTGCCTGTTCCGCTAAATCGCAGATTAAATTTTGCTCATAGCACTCCTCACCATGCTCGTGCTCCTCCAATTGGCAGGCGAGCTCCCCATTCTCATCATAGCAACTTTCGCTGTGCGTATGCTCCTCCTGCGGACATACCAAAGCCTCCTCGTAGCACTCGCCACTGTGGCTGTGTCCTAATCCTTCCGTCATACTGCAGACCAATTCATAACACTCTGCCGTGTGCACATGCTCCTCATCTGCGGCATAAATCGCTTGAAACGGTATCATGCCCATCAAAAAGCACACCATGACCGTCAAGCTCAACCAACGCTTACCTTTCACCTTTTAAAGCCCTCCTGCAAATGTATTTTTCACAGCAAAAAAGCGCACGGCCGAACTTTATGTTTTGCATTTCCCCGCCGCTTAAAATATTTACAGCGGTGTCTGCCTTTAATTCTGCCGTGCGCCTCCAAAAGTATGATTTCATAGTATGATACTACAAACTTTAGTTTTTTACAATACTTTTTAAGAAAGAGTTGCAATTATGTGATACTCGTGTTTTTTTTATAAAATACATTTATATATTTTGGCATACAAAAAAAGCAGACATCCCGTTCGATGTCTGCTTTTGCAAGCTAAGCCCATGGTTAAAATTTATTTGGTAATGGTGATTTCTTGGGTGCTTTCATTCCAGTCTACAGTTGCGCCCAACTCTTCAGCTACAAAACGAATCGGCACATAAGTACGGCTGTCGATAATAATCGGTGCTACGCCGTATTTCTCCAAGACCACGCCAATCTGCATAGTAACTGTCTTACCGTTGATGTTTAAGCTTACCATTTGAGCAGCTTCGTTCCAGTTAGCGGTACCGCCCAAAGTTTCAGTGACGATACGAATCGGTACTAAAGTACGATCGTTTACAATTAACGGAGCGACATCGCTTGTGATAGTTTTGCCGTAAGCATTCACAGTTTTGCTGCCGATTCTCATAACGATAGCGTCTTTATTGTCAACTGCGGAACTGCCGTCTGCTTTGGTGAAAGCGGCTTTGACGGTGACGTTACTGCTCGGCATGGTAAAGGTGTATTTATTGGTGCCGACGCTCGCTACCGCGACTTTATTGCCGCTTTTGTCGGTAACGGTTACAGTACCTGCTTTATTACCCTCAGCAGGGGTGACGGAAACGGTAATCATCGTACCTGCGGAAGCTTCTTTTTGGCTTACGCTCACCGAGCCGCCCTCGGCTTTATCCGCGGTAATGGTGAAATCAGTCTGGCTCACGCTGCCTGCGGAAGTGCTGTTTTTGCTCCATTTAGCGTAAACGGTAGTGTTTGCGGTAATCGGTTTGGTGAAATCAAACTCGGTAGTGTATTCCTCGGTGGTGTACCAACCTTTAAAGGTATAGCCTGATTTTTTCGGGTTAGCAGGTTTATTGGCAAGTTTGCCTTCAATGATCGACTGAGGCTCTACTGTAGCGCCGCTAAAGGTTACTGTATAAACCTGATTTTCAGCTACGCCGCCGTTATAAACAGTGCCTTTCACCGGGGTTACTTTGACAGCCTCACCCGAAGTAGGTGTCGAAATATATAAGTTTTCGATCTCACCGTCAGTGTAGGTGAAATCAGCGCCGTATTGATCGTACTCGACATAGACATTAGTCACTTTACCGCCATTGATCTGGCAAGCGCCTTTATTATTAGCGGAATAAGAGTTGGCATTGACAAATAAGTTGTCGACAGTACCATTAATAGTGTTCACAGTGCCGTTGGCATTGGCACCGATCCACAAATCTGTACTGTATTTTTTGTAATAATCCTCGCTGTTGTTCGCCAAAGTATTGCCGGTGATCGAGCCGCCGTTCATCGAGAAAGTAGCCTGATTGGTAGCAAATACACCCGGTGCGAAAACTCCGCCCTCGCCTGATAAACATCCGCCGGTGATATTCGCCTCGGTCAATTCCAATCTGGAGGTATCTTTAGCCAGGATAGCACGGCATTTTTTATTAGCATTAACGGTGACATTGTTTAATTTTAAGACATTGTTTCCGCTTACTTGAATCAAATTGGTATCGCTAAAGGAATCGGCAGCAGTGATTTTGTACTGATCAGCACCGTTAATGGTAATATTTTTGGTGATATCTAAAGTAGCGTCCAAAACAGCATCGGCTTTCAGATCGATAACAGCATCATCAGCAGCCGCAGTTACTGCTTGAGCCAAAGTTTTATAGGCGGTATCGCCGATTTTCGCAACAGCGGTAGTGGTGGTTCCTTCACCTTCGCTCGGAGTGGTAACTTCACTGCCTGTGCCTTCCCCAGTAGTATAAACAGCAGATGCATTTTGCGCATCCAGCGCTTCCTCTGCCCACGCCGGAATCGTGGGAGTTAAAATCATCGATAAAGATAACACTCCGGCAGCAATTTGCTTTTTCATAATTTCTCCCTCATTTCAAATCAATAATTTTTCTTTCTTCTCTGGCTCGTCCGATTATGAGCCTCTACTACACACATTTTCACTATATTTATAGCTAATTTATTTTCACGCTTCACCTCTTTTTTACAGAATCAATATTCCGTCATAAAATAATTTACGGAATATTGATTTCTAATCTGTTTCATATTAAAGTATAACATATATTCGTCATATTTGCAATATATTTGTTGAAATATTTTTCTTTTTTCTTGGAACTTTAATTATTTCGCGCATATTTTTGCATATTTGTTATGACGGAATATTGATTCTGTCATAAACTGTGTCTGTATCATTATATGCGCTGCGCGAGAAAAATATGCTAATTTTTCCCCCGTAATTTTCCAATTTTCCTGCTTATTAGGCGGCGGTTCATCCGTCGCTTTTTTGTGCGCGGAAAACTCGCTTAAAAGAATCTTAAAAAAATAATTTTTCATCTTCAGCAGTTTTTCAGAACTTTACGGATTAGGCGCAATCATAGCGCTCCATATGAAAATCATTAAAGCTCAGCATCACGCCCGGAAATACCTCATAGGCAGTCATCGTGCCGTCGCCGCTTTCGTTATGAAACTGCCAGACGCTGCAGCCGTCGCTTTGGGCTAAAAGCGATGCGTCCCGGATTTCAAACAGCCTATCTTCTGCCATACTTTCTCTGTTTTCTTGCGCCACTTTATTCTCCTTTCTCCAAATCTCGAAAGTACGCTATATTTAACAAAATGTAATATAGCATACCGCAGGAGATTTGTCTTGCCCGCTTGGTCGGGCATGTGCCGTTTAGTCGCGAATTTTATTATAACAAGTTAGTCTATCCTAACTTATTATAATAAATCCTCCTCGCAAAAACAATCTTTCGCGCAAAAATAATTGTCATTCCCTCATTGCTCTGCTATAATGAAATAAAATTTACGCAAGATCTCAAAGGAGGTATTCTTTTTGACTCTCCAGCAATTATCATATTTTGTGACTGTAGCCGAGTGCGGCAATATTACCGATGCCGCGGAAAAGTTGTTCATCTCCCAGCCCAGTTTGAGCGCCGCTATCCACAATCTCGAAAAAGAAATGGGCGTAATAGCTTTCGTCCGCTCCAACAAAGGCGTGCTTTTGACCCGCGAGGGCGAGGAATTGTTATCCTTTTCGCGGATGCTTTTGGAGCAAGCGGAAATCATGCAGGAGCATTTCAGCGTAGATACCCACAGCGAGCCGAAATTTTCCGTCTCCTGCCAGCATTATTCCTTTGCGGTCAATGCCTTTGTCGATTTGATCAAGCAATACGACGCTTTGCAATACAGCTTTATCCTGCGCGAAACTCAGACCGCCGAAATTATCGACGATGTCGCCCACGGCAAAAGCGAGGTCGGCATCCTCTATCTCGCCGAGCATAACGAAAGCGTGATTTCTAAACTAATCAAGAAAAACAATCTCCTTTTTGAGGAACTATGCACCGCCTCGCCGCACGTTTTTATCTGTAATGAGCATCCTTTGGCGCAAAAGGAATCTGTGACTGTCGAAGAATTAAAGCCCTATCCCTACTTAGTCTTTGAGCAGGGCGAAAAAAACTCATTTTATTTCTCCGAGGAATTTTTAAGCGTCATAGATTTCCCGAAAAACATCCAAGTTCGCGACCGCGCGACATTGTTTAATTTAGTCATCGGCTTAAACGGCTTCACCGCCTCTTCCGGTATCATCGACCAAAAATTAAACGGCGCCAATATTATCGCCAAGCCTTTAAAGACCGACTGCCAGATGCACATCGGCATCGTCACGCGCAAAAACGCTCTCCTGAGCCGCTATGCCCATGGCTATATCCAAGCACTGAAACGCCGCTTGTCCATAGGTTAAAACTATGGACAAGCGCAATTTTTAAGTATTATACAAACCTCCCCTGCTTTGCTATAATAGCAAACAAGCAAAATAAGGGAGGAAATAAAATGAGTAAATTACAAACACCGTTTCGTTATGATTATGTCGGCAGCTTTTTACGCCCTGCCGCTTTAAAGGAAGCCCGTCAAAAATTTGAGGACGGCAAAATCGAATATGCCGAATTAAAAGCCATCGAAGATCAGGCTATCCGCGAATTAATCCAGAAAATAAAAGAATTAGGCTATCATGTCATTACCGACGGCGAGTTTCGCCGTGCGACGTGGCATTTAGATTTTATGTGGGGATTGGACGGCGTCGGTCACTCCAAAACCCAAACCGGTCTGCCATTTCACGGCGAGGCGGCGATGATCGACGATACTTATTTAACCGGCAAAGTAATCCTCACCCACGAGCACCCGTTTATCGAGCATTTCCGTTTTGTGAAATCTTTCGAGGACGAAAATACCGTCGCTAAGCAAACCATTCCCTCACCGGCGCAAACCTTGGCACAGTTCACGATGCCCTTTAACCGCGCTCACACCGAGAAATATTACACCAACGACCAAGATTTGATTAACGATCTGGTCGCTGCCTATAGCAAGTTTATTAATGACCTTTACGCCGCAGGCTGCCGCAATTTGCAGCTCGACGACTGCACCTGGGGCATGATCGCCGATGCTAAAGGTCACGAGGCCTACGGCACCACCCGTGAGGGACTAAAAGCCGTCCAGGAAACCTACAAAAATATTAATAACGCCGTGATCAATGCCGCTCCGAAAGATATGATCATCAACACTCACGTCTGCCGCGGCAATTTCCACTCCACCTATGCCAGCAGCGGCGCTTACGACTCTGTTGCCGATATTCTTTTCGGCGAAGAAAATGTCGACGCTTATTACTTAGAATTCGACGACGAAAGAAGCGGCGGATTCGCCCCCTTAGCCAAAGTAAGCGGCGATAAAAAAGTCGTCTTAGGCTTAATTACGACCAAAAGCCCCGCTTTAGAGGACAAAGCCGCCGTCATCGAGCGTATTCACGAGGCGAGCAAATATGTGCCGTTAGACAGACTGTATTTAAGCCCGCAGTGCGGCTTTGCCTCCTGCGAGATCGGCAACAAATTAACTGCTGAAGAGCAATGGGCTAAATTAGCCTTAGTTAAAGAAATCGCCGACGAAATTTGGCAGTAAGATATGCAAAAATCCCCCGTCACGGGGGATTTTTATTGTAAAAAAAGGCACACTTTTAAAAGTGTGCCTTTTTTCACGGAGAGAAAGGGATTTGCTCCGCTCACTCCGCCTCATACATATTTTTATCGCACGCAGCTGCCACGCTTATTTTTGCTTTATTTATCCGCTTTATATGGTCACTCACTATCACGCCGCGGCGGGAAAAATGCTTCTATAGGTCGCATTTTTCTTTTCCGCCTGTTCAAATCCTCACACATAAAAAAACAAGCAAATCTCAAAAGAGATCTGCTTGTTTTTCACGGAGAGAAAGGGATTTGAACCCTTGATACAGTTGCCCGTATACACGCTTTCCAG
>QAKL01000015.1 GCA_003343815.1 Clostridiales bacterium | reverse complement strand
TGCAGGATAGCAAAAGTAGTCGGCTGGATCACTTTGGGGGTGAGGGCAGCATGAAGTACGCCATCCTCAATACTGCCGCCCGCTCCGGGAAAGGCAGGAATGATACGGTTGGGACCGCAGATTTGCTCCCAAACAGAGTAGTTTTCAAGAGAATTAACCATAGTTACGATATAGAAACTATGATTGGCGGCTAATTCTGTGAGGGCTTGATGCAGCTGATTTTCTCTGACGGTCAAAAAGATGAAATCATAAATATCATCGGTTGCTAAGGTGCTTAAAATATTGACATTTGCGGTTTTAATTTGTCTGTCTGTTTCGTATTGCAGTCCTTGCTGTGTTAATATTTTCAGTCTGTTTCCGCGGGCGTAAACGGCAGTTTCGACGCCTGCTTCGGAAAAAAGTGCGGCATAAAGAGAGCCGATAACTCCGGCACCGTAAATTAAAATTCTCATAGATTGACTCCTTTACTTTGGAAAAATAAAAAACGAGTTAAAAAACTCGTTTTTGGATAATCATTTAGATAATAAAACGCTGTCGTCAGCGAAATCCTCGCCGCTGGCTTGATAGAATTTGGAGAGGAGTTTCTCGACGGTGAGGTGCTGCTTTTCCTCGCCTTTAATATCAAGCATAACCTGTCCGTTAGAAAGCATGATCAAGCGATTGCCGTGGGTGATAGCGTCGTGCATATTGTGCGTAATCATTAAAGTCGTCAGCTTATTTTCATTAACGATACGGTCGGTTAATTCCAATACTTTTGCCGCGGTTTTCGGATCAAGCGCGGCGGTATGCTCGTCTAAAAGCAAGACTTTCGGCGTTTTTAAGGACGCCATGAGCAGCGTTAGCGCTTGGCGCTGACCACCGGATAATAAACCGACCTTGCTGGTGAGACGATCTTCCAGACCTAAGTCCAAATCAGCGAGTTTCTCGCGGTAGAATTCTTTCTCGGACTTTTTCACGCCCCATTTGAGGGTGCGGCTCTGCCCGCGGCGGGCAGCCAAAGCTAAATTTTCGGCGATTTCCATACTGGCGGCGGTACCGCGCATCGGATCCTGAAAGACGCGGCCTAAATATTTGGCGCGTTTGTGCTCAGGGGCATTGGTAACATCGTCGCCGTCGATGATGATTTGTCCGCAATCCGGCTTCCAGACACCGGCAATAGCGTTTAAAAGCGTGGATTTACCGGCGCCGTTACCGCCGATGACGGTGACGAAATCTCCGACATTTAAGGTTAAGGAGAGATTATTCAGAGCCGTTTTTTGATTCACAGTGCCGGGATTAAAAGTTTTGGAGATATTTTTAATTTCGAGCATTGCTTATTCCCTCCTTTTTGACTTTAGCGAAGTATTTGCTTTTCCAATAGGGGATAGCCAAAAAGACGGCTACGATCATAGCGGAAAGCAGCTTTAACAATTGCGGGTCAAGCTTCATCCAGATGACGATTTGCAAAACTAAATAGTAAATAATCGAGCCTAAGGAAACGCTTAATAATCTTAAAGCGAAATTTTGGAAAATACGTCCGAATAATGCTTCGCCGATAACGACGGCGGCTAAACCGATAACAATCGCGCCGCGGCCCATCTGCACGTCGGCAAAGCCTTGATACTGCGCTAAAAGACCGCCGGAAAGAGCGACTAAGCCGTTTGATAAAACCAAGCCTAAGACTTTGTTGAAAGAAACATTGATACCTTGAGCGCGGCACATATCGGCATTGCAGCCGGAGGCGCGCAAGCCGCAGCCTAACTCGGTGCCGAAGAACCAGTAGAGAATAGCGATTAAAACTACGGTGATAACGAAAGTGATAAAGATGGAGTTTTGCCAGATAGGCACATCTTTGACATTGCGCAGAGAAACCAACAGGTCGTAATTATTGACATTGATCGGCTGATTGGCCTTGCCCATGATTTTTAAGTTGACGGAATAAAGCCCCAGCTGAGTCAAAATGCCGGCTAAAATAGCGGAAATACCCATTGCGGTGTGCAGTAATCCCGTAGCCAAGCCGGTAAGCATTCCGGCGATAAAGGCGCCGATTAAAGACGGCACATAGCCGTAGCCGGCGAGCATCATCATGATACAGACTGCGCCTCCGGTACAAAGGGAGCCGTCAACCGTTAAATCGGCGATGTCTAAAATTTTATAAGTTATGTATACTCCGATAGCCATGATGCCCCAGATGAGTCCTTGGGCTACGGCGCCGGGCAAACTGCTCAAAAGACTGGCAATAGTCATTGATTTGTCCTCCTTGGCAAAAAGTCGACTTTTCGATAATTTTAATTTAGGGAGAAAGAAAAATTCTTTCTCCCTTAGGTGTAGCATTTGTAATTTTAGTGTCTAATTATTCACCGATTGCAACATAGCCGTCGGGAACAGTCAAGCCTAAATCTTCGCAGATAGCTTTGTTGTATTTTTTAGTAGCGCTCGGAGCATAAGTGATCGGCATGGTGGAAATATCGGACTCGCCGGTTAAAATTTCCGCAGCCATAACGCCGGTCTGGTAGCCTAAGTCATAGTAGCTAATGGACAAAGTAGCAACACCGCAGCCTGCGCAGATGCCTTCCTCACCGGCGATTACCGGTACTTTTGCCGGGCGGCAGATGTTGTCAATGATACCGGTGTTGTTAGCAACGGTGTTGTCGGTAGGTACATAGATAACGTCGCTGTTGGTAGCGGCAGTAGTAGTTACGGAAGCTAAGTCGTTGGAATCAGAGAAAGAGTAAACTGTGCAGGTGTAGCCTAATTTGGTTAACTCTTCGTTGACGACGTCAATTTGATATTGGGAGTTCGGCTCTGAGGAGCAGTAGAGCAAGCCGACATTTTTAGCGTCGGGGAACCATTCTTTAACCATCGCAGCTTGCTGAGCTAAATCTGCCAAGTCGGAAGTACCGGAGACATTACCGCCGACGGTGCCGTCGAAATCAGCGATTTTTAATGCGGTGCCGTACTCGGTAACGGAAGTACCCAAAATCGGAATAGTGTCGGTGCCGGCGACAGCAGCCTGCAATGCAGGAGTAGCATTGGCCATGATTAAATCAACATCGGAAGAAACAAAGTTGTTTATAATGGTAGAGCAGGTGTTGGAATCATTTTGCGCTAATTTAACGTCAACAGTAACTTTATCTCCTAATTTTTCACTCAAAGCGTCCTGAAAGCCTTGGGTAGCAGCGTCTAAAGCTTCATGCTCGACTAATTGGCAGACGCCGACGGTGTAGGTCTGCTTATCATTTCCGGCAGTTTTGTCGGAGCCGCAGGCAGCCAAGGTTAAGCTCATAGCAGCCAGCAAAGTTGTTGCAACTAATTTTTTCATGAGAAACACTCCTTAAAAAATATATCTATTTCTTACTTGACAGCGCATGCGCGCTGAGAATAAGCTTAAAATATTATGATATTTAATGCCTACTATCCGAATAGGATAATTGATTGAAATGCAGAGCAAAAACATCCAAATAGCGGAAAAGATAGCGTTGTTTGTGCATTTAAAGTCGCTAAAACAGAGTTTTTTCCTTTTTTTTCTTAATCAAATATTATAGCTATTTACATGAAAAAAGTCAAGTATGCTGTGCAAAAGAATATTTAATAGAAATAAAGCACATTGTATACAATCAATCGTTTGATAAAAAAATCCGGCTTTTAAAGCCGGATAGAAATTACAGACCGTTAATTTGGATTTTGGATTTGAGCAAGATGAGCCAGGAAATAAGCTGAATGACCGAAGTCACGGTAATGGATAAAGCTAAGGTCGTAACTAAGTTTGCGCCCATCGGGATTACAGTCATACCGATACAGCCGAAAATAGTCGGAATGACGTTAATCATTGAGGAGGCCGAGCCGGTGTCGCCTTCTTGCTGCAATAGCTGCAAATTGGAGCTGAATGGGCGGATGATCGAGCCGATAGAGGAATAAGGAATTAAAGTAAACAAGAAAAGCCACGGCGAAAGAGAGCCGAATGAAAGCATCAGAACGCCTGAGGCGACAAAAATCGACAGGCAAACTGTCGCCAGTAGTTTTTTGTTCATTCCGAGCATAAATTTAACATAAAACATCGGTGCAATCATGGAAATAGCAGCATTGGCGGCGAAAAAGTAGCTGTAGTGCGTCTTGCTTAAGCCGAAGAAGTCTTGATAAATATAGGATGAGGTTGCGATATAGCCCATGAATGCAAAGTTAAAGATACCAAAAAGGAAAACTAACAGCATAAATTTGCCGTTTTGGCAAACTTTAAATAAACGGACGAAAGAATTAAAGATACTGCCTTTGATAGCCTCGGCGGGGATCAATGTCTCCTGATAAAGGATGGATAAGAAAAGATTAAGTGCGGAAATTACGGCTAAAACGACGAAGCTGGCTTCCCAGTTGAAAAATTTCAGCAAAATTGCGCCTAAAACCGGAGCAACCATCGGGGCTACGCCGCTCATCGTCTGTACGATTGAGAGAATAGTTTCGCGCATGCGACCGCTGTAGCAGTCTTTGACTAATGCTAAAGAAACGCTGGTGATAGCGCCGGCACCTAAGCCGTGAAAAATACGGGCAGTCAAAAGCACGTAGACATTTGGCGCCAGAGCGCAAACGATGCTGGCGATGATATAGATGACATTACCGATGATGAGGATCTTTTTACGACCGTATTTGTCGCTTAACGGTCCCCATAAGACAATGCCTACAGCGTAAAAGAAGAAAAACATCGTCAAAGTCATATTGACTAACGAATACGAAGCGTTAAAAATATCACACATGTCGTTTAACGCCGGCAGATATAAGTCGGTGGATAAGGGGACAAAAGCGGCCATTAACGAGATAAAAAATATCGTGCCGCCGTTTTTCAAATATTTTTGCTTAGTTAAATTTTCTTGTTCGACAGACATTTGAGTGCCTCCTTGGAAAATGAGAAATATATATTTAAGCTAACAAGATTGTTAGTTTTATAACATTTATGTATTATACGAAAGAAAATTTGCAATGTCAACAGTTTTTTACACAAAAAACATAAAAAATATCAATGGCTGTTTTGGATAAAATTAATGAAAAAAATATGAGCGCAATTACGTTTAAAAAGCGCATTTGCGCGCAAAATAGCAAAAAAGGAGGTCTTTAAAATGGATATGGGCAGAGATTTTCGCATGAGTTTGACGAAAGAAAATTTGATGCGTGCCTTTAGCGGAGAAAGCCAAGCCAGAAATCGCTATACTTTGGCGGCAGAGGCGGCGCATACGGCTAAAATGCCGATGATAGAAAGGGTGTTTAACTTTACTGCAGAGCAGGAAAAGGAACATGCGGCGATTTTTTATGATTTTTTAAAGGAGTTTAACGGCGAGGAAATCAAAATTGACGCGAGCTATCCGATTAATGTTTCGGATAATCTGTTCGAGTTGCTTTCGTGGGCTAAAGATAACGAAATGGCGGAGTATGAAACGGTATATGCAGATTTTGCCCGAGTAGCAAATCAGGAGGGGTATCGGGAGATTGCGGCGAAATTTGCTTTGATTGCCGAAATTGAAAAATGTCACGGCGAGCGCTTTCGAGTTTTGGCAGAATTATATGGGCAGGATAAATTATTTTCCTCCTCCGAGCCTGTCAAATGGATGTGCTTAAACTGCGGGCATATTTATACGGGCATCAAGGTGCCGGAAAATTGTCCTGTTTGCGCGCACGAGTACGGGTATTTCGTTCGCGCGGAGTATGCGCCGTATAATTTCGGCGGGATTTAAAAATTTGTGAAAAATTTTTCTAAAAAGCTCTTGACAAGTGCAAAAATAAGTGGTAAGATAGCAAAAAATCAAACAAGACAAAGTCGTTGACCAAAAGTAAGTAGCTTTATGGCAGCACATCACAGAGAGCCGACAGTTGGTGGGAGTCGGTATGAGGCGAGTAGAGTGAATGGATTTGCGAGACGCGAGGTGAAAGGGTATCGAGTAGCTGCAGCCGCTTTTTCCGGCGTTAATGGAACGGTGTGTAAATATGTGAAAAACGTTGAGCACATTTGTAACGAGGTCGAAATTTATTTTCGGCGAATTGGGGTGGCACCACGAATTGACCATCGTCCCCGACGGATTGTATCCGTCGGGTTTTTTGTTGCAAAAAAGGGGGAAATGATAAATGGAGGATTATACGCTTAGTTTGCCGTCGTACTCGATAGGCGAAAATGTGTATCAAAAAATCAGTGAGATTTGCACACCTTACGGTACCAAAGCTGTAGCTATCGGCGGCGAAAAAGCGATCAATGCTGCTAAAGATAAAATATTGGCGGCGGTAAAAGATACAAAGATCGAAATAGTAGATTTTGTTTATTACGGCGGCGAGGCGAGCTATGAAAATGTCGAAATGCTTACGCACAATAAAGCCGTTCAAGCGGCGGATATGATTTTTGCTATAGGTGGCGGCAAGGCTTTGGATACCGCGAAAGCCTTGGGTGAAACGATAGAAAAAGCAGTTTTCGCTTTTCCGACTATTGCCTCGACCTGCGCGGGGACGACGAGCGTGTCGATTATGTATTATCCTGACGGGCGCTTTAAAAAGCCGTTTTTCTTGAAAAAACCGCCGGTGCATACGTTTATTGATTTATTCATCATCGCGCACGCGCCTACAAAATATATGTGGGCGGGGATGGGCGATACGATCGCCAAGCACTACGAATCAACAGTTTCCTCGCGCGGCGATGAACTGAAGCATTACCACGCGATGGGCGTTACCTTGAGCCGCATGTGCGTCGAGCCGATTTATAAATACGGACCTGCAGCGATGGAGGCTAATAAAACCGGTATGGTTAATCAAAGCTTAGAGGAAACGGTGCTGGCAATCATCGTGACGACTGGTATCTGCTCGATATTTCTCACGATGGAGGGGATTATTGATTACAATACGGGACTGGCGCACGGTGTCTTTTACGCTTTGACGAGCTATCCTAATATTGAAAAAAATCATCTGCACGGCGAGGTTGTGGGTTACGGCGTTTTGATTTTGCTTCTGGTGGATGAGCAGTTAGAGGAGTTCAGACGGGCGTTTGAATTTGCCAAAGCAGTCAAACTGCCGATAAAATTAGCGGATTTGGAAATTTCGGCTGATGAGCTATCAAGCATCGTGCCGAAAGTATTACAAATGAAGGATATCGACAAAAATCCGTATGTTATTACCGAAGAAATGCTTTATGAGGCATTTAAAATATTAGAAGAATATAAATAAAGTTAAAGAGAATTCAAGGAGGAAATGACAATGAAAATGATGAAAAAATTAACTGCTGTGGCTTTAATGGGTGCGATGAGTTTGTCTTTGGCAGCATGCGGTGGAGACAATACCGCGAGCAACGATGATAAAACCTACAAAGTCGGTGTGATCCAATACGTCGAAAACGGTGCTTTTAACGACATGCGCGAGGGCTTTATCGAGGAAATGCGTACCTTGGGCTATGACGAGGACAAATTAGAAATTGATTATCAAAACGCGCAAGCTGACGCGACTAACCTAAATACCATTTGCCAGAGTATGGCGGACGGCAGCTATGACGCAGTCTGCACGATCGCTACCCCCGCTACCCAAGGCATGGTTAATATGGAAAGCGAGACCCCGGTCTTCTTTATCTCCGTTTCCGCACCGGTGGCGGCAGGCGTTTTGACTGATATGGAGAAACCCGATAAAAATGCTACAGGTACTTCCAATGCTATCCCGGTAAGTGATATCTTTGCTTTGAGTGACCAATTAACTCCGGGCTGCGAAACTTACGGTTTGTTATACTGCACCAGCGAAGTCAACTCTGTCAATACCGTTAATTCAGCGAAAGAATATTTAGATGCGAACGGTTTAAAATATGTCGAGGCAGTTGTCACCAATTCTTCGGAAGTGCAGCAGGCAGCGCAGTCTTTGGTTGGCAGAGTAGACGCGATCTTTATCCCAAACGACAGCGTGATCCAAAGCGGCATGTCCTTAGTTACCGAAGTAGCCAGAGAGAACAAAATTCCGGTTTACGGTTCGTCCGCAACTATGGTTGATTCCGGCGCTTTTGCTACTATCGCAATCAGCGACAAACACATCGGTGCTATGACTGCCGATATGCTCGACGAATACTTTAACGGCAAAGCAGTAAGTGATATCCCCTCTGTTGTCGTACCTGCTGACAATATCACCATTAACGAAGATACAATGAATGCTTTAGGCGTTGAATTAAGCGACGATGTCAAATCTAAAGCCGTATTTATCAAAGACGCCGAATAAGATAATTGAAAATTTAAGGCTAAAGGGCAGTTTCGACGCTGCCCTTTTTACATAGGATTAGAAAAGTATAAAAAAGTTAGATAGTTTTTCCGAGATAAATATGGTAAAATAGGATAAATCGTTTGAGGAGAAATTTGACGAATAATGAATAAAGATGAAGTGTATGCTTTCCTATTAAAATGCGGCGTGAATTTCGAAGTTACGGAGCATAAGGCTGTATATAATATGAAAGAAATGGCTGAAATAGAGTTGCCTCATCCTGAGGCTGATGCGAAAAATCTATTTATCAGAGATGATAAAAAACGCAATTATTACCTGCTGACAGTAAAGGGAGATAAAAAAGTGGATTTAAAGGAATTTCGTAAAAATCAGCAAACGAGAGCATTAAGCTTTGCTTCGGATGAGGATTTGAGTAATATTTTAGGCTTAATCCCCGGTGCGGTGACACCTTTAGGTATTTTAAACGACGACGAGTGCAAGGTTAAGGTTTTTATCGATGAGGAACTAATCGGCATCCATCCGAATGATAATACAGCTACTGTGTGGCTCCAAACTATGGATTTAGTAAAAATTATTCGGGAGCATGGCAATGACGTTCGGATTATAAATATGTAAAAATAAATTTTAAGGAGGAATAATCATGACGTTATGGATAGGATCGTTGCAATTAGGTTTGCTTTACGGCATCATGGCGATAGGCATATATATCAGCTTTCGCATTTTAAATACGCCTGATCTGACGGCAGAGGGGAGTTTTACTTTTGGTTTGGCAGTCTCGGCGATCGTGACAGTAAGCGGGCATCCTTTTTTGGGAATAATTTTGGCAGTTTTGGCGGGAGCGCTTGCCGGGGCGGTTACGGCGTTTTTGCAGACGAAATTGTTCATTCATCCTGTATTGGCGGGGATTTTGACTATGAGCGGCCTATACTCGATTAATTTATGGGTGATGGGCGGCAGCTCCAATTTATCGCTAATCGGCAAAGATACGATTTTTAAATCATTGCAAAATGTATTCGGCATGGACGCTAATTTGGCGAAAACTGTCTTGGCAGTTTTCGCGGCAGGTATTTGCGTGGTGCTTCTGATTATATTTTTTAAAACGCAACTGGGATTATGTATCCGTGCGGTCGGCGACAATGCAGCGATGGTCAGCGCTTCATCGATCAATGTCGATCGGACGAAATTAATAGGTTTTTGCGTGAGCAACGCTTTAATCGGCTTATCGGGCGCGATCATCGCCCAGTATCAGGGCTATGCCGATATTAACTCAGGCATGGGGATATTGGTCGTAGGATTGGCGTCGGTCATCATCGGAGAGGTGTTTTTAGGGCGCAGGGGCGTGAGTATGGGCATTGTTGCGGCAATTTTGGGCTCGGTGGTGTATCGGTTCATCATCGCCTGGGCGACGAAAAGCAGCTTTTTCCCGGCATATATGCTGAAATTAGTTTCGGCGGTGATTGTCGCGATTGCTTTGGCAATCCCGGCGTTTAAGTATTATAAAGAAATACGCAAAATCAAAAAAGGCGGTGAGGCGGATGCTTAAAGTAGAAAATATCGTGAAAACTTTTGCTAAAGGTACGCCTAACGAGCATTTGGCCTTAAATCATTTGAATTTGGAGGTAGCAGACGGGGATTTTGTGACGGTGCTTGGCTCTAACGGCGCCGGTAAATCCACGCTTTTTAATGCTATCTGCGGAACATTTCTGCCTGATCAGGGCAAAATTACCTTAGATAACGAAAATATTACCTTTTACTCGGAGCATAAAAGGGCGAAAATCATCGGCCGCGTCTTTCAGGATCCGATGAAAGGCACCGCGCCCAATATGACGATCGAGGAAAATTTAGCCTTGGCATATTCCCGCAAATATAAAGGCCCCTTGAGCCGCGCGATCAAAGCAAAAGACCGTGAGTTTTTCCAAAGCATACTAAGCGAGTTCGGCATGGGATTAGAGGACAGATTAAAAACTAAGGTTGGACTTTTATCCGGCGGTCAAAGACAGGTCGTGACTTTGACGATGTGTAC
>QAKL01000123.1 GCA_003343815.1 Clostridiales bacterium | reverse complement strand
GATAATTCGCCTACGGTAAACATCAGCTCACGAAATTTTTCATCGGAAATATGCGAGTGGCGTACCACGAAATCGACTACCCTATCCTGCATGCGCTCGATATATTCCATCGTCGCCGGGACTCCGATAACCATACCCGTTAAGCGTACAGGGTGGATCGTCATACTGGCGCTTGCGGCTATAAAACTGTAATTTCCAGCCGTAGCTATCGGCACGCCGATACTGTGCCCGCCGCCCAAGACGACCGTCACCACCGGTTTTTTCATACCGGCGATCCCCTCGGCAATCGCCAATCCCGACTCCACATCACCACCCACCGTATTTAAAAGCACCACCGCGCCCTCGACGTCCTTGTCCTGCTCAATTGCCACCAACTGCGGCAGGATATGTTCGTATTTCGTCGTTTTATTTTGACTGCCCAAAAGCATATGCCCCTCGATCTGCCCGATGATGCTGATACACTGGATACGGCTCGGCACTTGGGGGAGATTCGGCATACCGAAATCCGTTAAATTATTATTGATATATTCCTGTCTGTCAAATTGACTCATACCCTCACTCCTTTTGTGGTGTAGTATGAGCCAAATTTTTTCATTTATGCGTTTTCGATTAATTCAAAGCGTTTAAGTGATTGCCCGTCTTTTTCGATCGTTTCCATAAACATCGCCAAAGGCCGCACCCAGATGCCCATTTCACCGTAGAGCGCCTGATACACCGCCATTTTTTCTAAAGTTTCGCTATGGGTAGCCACCGCCAAAAGCTTGTAATTATTACCCTTGTAGTGGCGGTAAATGCCGCCGATTACTGCCTCTTCCATAACCTCACCTACTGTGCTTTCGCTAAATTGCGGCCTGTCGCCAGCATGAGTTTCAGGCGATTCTCCTGATTGACCTTGGTCGCACTGGCATCGTAGTCAATCGCTACAATATTGGCCCCGGGATTGCCCTCTTTTATTTTGCGGATCATGCCGCGGCCACAGATGTGATTCGGCAGGCAGCCGAACGGCTGAGTGCAGACGATATTATTCACTCCGCTGTCCAGTAATTCCAGCATCTCCGCTGTCAAAAGCCAGCCCTCGCCCATTTTTACGCCGTAGTGGATGTAGCCTTGGGCTAATTCTTTCGTATGTGCAAAGCTCGAGGCTTGGCGCAAATTGGGATATTTCGCGATCGCCTGGTTCATCTCTGCCTGCATCTGGGAAAATTTTTTGACCAAGTAGGAAAAAATCATAGCCTTGGCTTTGCTATGCCCATAAAGCTTGCGATCCTCCTGGTGGGTGTCGATCGTATACAAAAGGAAATCCAACAGCCCGGGGACGACGACCTCTGCGCCTTCTTTGTGCAGGAAATCTTCCAAATTATTATTGCCCAAAGGCGCAAATTTGACATAAATTTCGCCGACAATGCCCACTTTGATTTTCTCCTCGCCTGTTACTTTGATTTGCGAGAACGAGCGGCAAATTCTGTCCATATTGACCAATATTTCATCGTGCGCCAGTCCTTTGCCCTCTTTAAACTGCTCGGAGATCTCGTCGCACCAGTGTCTAATCAATGAATCCACGCTGCCTTCGCGCTCCTCATATGGTAATAATTGATTGCGCAGGCACATCAGTAAATCGCCGTACACGATCGCCTTGATGAGCTTAAAGATAAATTTCAAACTCAAATCAAATCCCGGATCCTTTTCCATACCCGTATAATTCAAGGAAACGACCGGGATATACGCCAGATCCGCTTTTTTGAGCGCCTTGCGTAAAAGTCTCACATAATTAGACGCTCGACAGCCGCCGCCGGTCTGCATTAGCATTAACGCTACTTTGTGCTTATCATATTTGCCGCTGTCAAGCGCATCCATCAGCTGCCCGATAGTTAACTGCGCCGGATAGCAGATGTCATTATGCGTATATTTTAAGCCTTTATCGATTACCCTGTGATCGCGCGTATCGATGATTTCCAGATGAAAGCCCTCTATGGCGAATAATGTCTGCAGCAGTTTGAAATGAATAGGCAGCATCATCGGCACCAAAATAGTATAGCTTTCTTTCATCTCTTTGGTAAAAATCACACGCTCTTCTTCGGCATTTGCGATTTGTTTTTCCTCTGCCATCTCATTTCTTCCTTTCCATAGCCGCAAACAGACTGCGCAAACGAATTCTGACCGCGCCTAAATTATTGATCTCGTCAATTTTGATTTGCGTATAGAGCTGATGATTGCGCTCCAATATATCTCTGACCTCGTCCGTCGTCACCGCGTCTAACCCGCAGCCAAAGCTCACTAACTGCACCAGATACATATTATCGTGGCTCGAGACATAATCTGCCGCATTATAAAGTCTCGCATGATACGTCCACTGATTCAAGACACCGCGGCGCTTCTTCTCATGCTCTAACGGCAAGCAGTCCTCGGAAATCACCACCGCGCCGAATTCGGCAATCATTTTGTCGATGCCGTGATTTATCTCCGGATCGATATGATACGGTCTGCCCGCCAAAACGATAATCGGCAGGTTTTCCTTTTGGGCATACTCGATCGCTTTCTGCCCGTACTCCATTAATTCCCTGCGGTAATGATCCTGCGCACTATACGCCGCCTCCACAGCCGCCTCGACCTCTTTTTTCGAGGTAATGCCGAACTTAGTCAAATATTCGCGCATCGCTTTGGTGAAATATTTGCGATTGTGCAGTCCGAAATAATCGTACATAAAATCGACATCCTTGAGCATTTTCATATTAGCACTCAAAACCTCGGGATAATACGCCACGACCGGACAGTTATAGTGATTATCGCTGATATGTTCGTCAAAATTGTACGGCAGGCACGGGTAGAAAATGCGTGTTTCGCCTTTTGCGAGCAAATATTCGATATGCCCGTGCATCAGTTTCGCCGGATAGCAAATCGTATCGCTGGGGACGGTGTGCTGTCCTTTAAGATAGATTTCCCTGCTGCCAAAGGGCGAGCGCACGACATTAAAGCCTAAATTAGTCCAAAAGGCATACCAGAAATGCCAGTTCTCATACATATTTAAACCCATAGGCAGTGCGATATTACCGCGCGGCGCGTCCTTTTTCGCCCCGCATTTGGCGATCAAGCTCAGTTTATGCTGATAAGCGTTAAAAACCTCTTTGTGCACGATGACGCCGTTATTAAGCGGCCTCTCGCAGCGGTTGCCGCTGATGAGCTCGCGCTCGTCACCGAAAGTATTGATCGCCAACTGGCAGTGGTTGCCGCAGTATTGGCAAACGCGGCTTGACGAAGTATGCCTGAAACTCGCTACTTCCTCCGCGGAAAGGACGTTTGATTTCTCTACAGAGCCCCCCTTTGCATATAGCGCCGCGCCGTATGCGCCCATAAGCCCCGAAATCGTCGGGCGCACGACCTCGACCTCAACTTCCTTTTCAAAGGCGCGCAAAATCGCGTCATTCAAAAACGTACCGCCCTGCACGACGATTTTTTTACCCAAATCGGCCTTGCTGTTGGCGCGGATGACCTTGTACAAAGCATTTTTAACTACACTGACCGAAAGACCAGCCGAAATATCCTCGATACTCACGCCCTCTTTTTGCGCCTGCTTGACCGAGGAATTCATAAAGACCGTACATCTGGAGCCTAAATCCACCGGAGCTTCAGCAAATAAACCAAGATTTGCGAAATCCTCAACCCCATAGCCCATTGATGTCGCAAAGGTCGAAATAAACGAGCCGCAGCCCGATGAACACGCCTCGTTTAAGAAAATGCTGTCGATCGCGCCTTGTTTGATTTTGAAACATTTGATATCCTGCCCGCCGATATCGATCAAAAACTCAACCTCAGGCATAAATTTCTGCGCCGCCGTCAAATGCGCCACCGTCTCAACTACCCCATAGTCCAGACGGAACGCCGTTTTAACCAATTCCTCACCGTAGCCGGTGGAGGCGCAGGCTTTGATTTTAATATTAGGATTAATTTTATAAATTTCCGCTAAGGCTTCTTTGACTATTTCCACCGCCATGCCGTTATTATCGCGGTAAACGCTGTACAAAAGCTCGCCTTTTTCGCCTACTACAGCTACTTTAACGGTAGTGGAACCGGAGTCGATGCCGATCGTGACGGGCTTATCATAGCCTGCAAGCGGTAATTCCGTAACTGTAGCTTTCGCGTGACGTGCGCAAAACTCGTTATATTCCGTTTTGTCCTTAAAAAGCGGCTCCAAATGGCTCTCGTAAGCTTTCTCCTCACCTGCATCTGCCAATCTTTGCAGTAATTCCGCTAAATCCGTTTCTTTTTCACGTTTCGCATAATACGCCGCGCCTAAAGCGACATAATATTGCGCATTTTCGGGAAACACCGCATTATCCGCATCCAAACCAAGCACTTCGACGAAACTTTCCTGCAAAGCAGGCATGAAAGTCAACGGTCCACCCAAAAACATGATGCGTCCGCTAAAATCACGCCCCTGTGCCAAGCCGCCGATCGTCTGGTTGACGACTGCATGAAAAATACTGGCAGCAATATCCTCTTTCGCCGCGCCTTGATTCAAAAGCGGCTGGATATCCGTTTTTGCAAATACCCCGCAGCGAGAGGCTATAGGATAGATGCGCGTATGTTTTTTTGCTAAATCATTCAGTTCCTCCAAGCTCACATCCAAAAGGATCGCCATTTGGTCAATAAAGGCACCCGTGCCTCCGGCGCAGGAACCATTCATGCGGACCTCGACGCTGCCGGTCAAAAATAATACTTTCGCATCCTCGCCGCCTAACTCCACAACCGCGTCAATCGTTTTCGGATAACTCTCGACCGCTATCTGCGTCGCAATTACCTCCTGCACAAAAGGAATCGCAAATCTCTCTGCCATGCCCATGCCGGCCGAGCCGGTAATCGCCAAACGGACATTTTTTTTATCAATAGGCAAAAAGTCAGAAACCTCCCTGAGCATCATTGAGGCCTTTTCTTTGATCAATGCACGATGGCGCTGATATGATTTATATACGATATTGTTTTCTTCATCCAATACAACAGCCTTGATAGTTGTCGATCCTACGTCCAAACCGACTGTATACACTTCTGCCACCTCTTTTTATAATGATTAGCTTTCTAACTACTTTGTCTCCGATTATAGCACAGCCTCAAACAAAATACAAGCGTCTCTTGCTTGCTGACGTCGTTTTTCGAAAATTAACTTTACATATTATTTCGCCTATTCGGCGCTAAATTCCTCTATCCAATATTCCCCGATGCCGAAATCCGCGCTCAGATCGCCGATAAACGCGCATTCGCTCAATTTTTCGCAGAAATCATAAATGCGCCGCGCTTCTTTTTTATCGTACATTTCTACCAAACCCTGCGGTCTGTAGCTCGTGAAGCTATGAACGATCTCGACATCCTCCATGCTCAAAATATCTTTTAAAAGCGCTAATTTATTTTCCGCGCACAAAAAATGAGCCAGATTATGCGTATCTGTATACATCTCCTCCGCGCCGCTTGACATCGCTAACACCATCAGCTCGTCCTCGTCCAAAAGATCGCTGCGCAGAATTATTTCGCCTACAGGTGAAAAAAGCCACTTCGCGCTTTTTTCCTCTCGCGCCTGAAATTCGTCCAGAAACGTCTGCCATGCCGCTTCGCGCTCATCATTCATCTCCTGCAATCTCAAATAAAAATGCGCGGCATTTCCTACCGAGACGGCGCGATAGGCGAATGAATCATTTTGCAGATGAAGCCGCACTCTATCCTGCCAATATGTATAATCAATCATGCTCTCTTCTACCCTCCCCAAGCGGTAATTATCGTGTAAAATATATCGCTCAAAAAGCCCGCCCACAAAAACCACACAGCGCCTTTTGTCACTTTACGCTCAGTAAATTTTATTTTTGCCAGTTTAGGCTGCAAAAAGTAGGCAAACGCATAAGACAGCACCACCCAAAAAACGGCGAATTGCAGACAGATAAAACCTGCTACATTATATTTATACGCGCTGTAATCCCAATATTGCAGCCCAAAAGCCGCCTTGAGCCACCAGGCGCTCACAAACTCCACTCCCAACGGGATTACCTGCGCAAAAAAGAAAAAGGCTCTTTTACCAAGCGGTCTCACTGCCAATAAAAGCACCGAGGCTATGCCGTACATCGGCTTAAACGGTCCTAAAAGAAAATTCGGCTTCCAAAAAGAGCCCGTCATCAATAATTGGTACAATCCCTCCAAAAGCCAGCCGCCAAAACTGTAAAGCATCAGTCTGAAACACACCAAACGCATAGCCCAGCCCTCCTCCACAACAATACTAATTTGTGAAAAAAAGCCTAAACTATGCATCAAGCGTCAGTTTTTAACTAAAGATCGCGTCTATTTTGCCGATCCTTTCGGCGCTGGTAAAGACCACCAGCCTATCTCCCGCCAAAAGCACATCCGAGCCCGATGGGATAATCGCCTCGTCCTCGCGGAAAATCGAGCCGATGATGGCGCCTTTAGGAAAGCGAATGTCCATGATTTTTTTATTAACTAACTTCGTCATTTTTTCGGTAAGGACGACCTCATACGCCTCAGCGCCGCCGTTTTCGATAATCGAAATCGACAAATATTTGCCCTTGCGCACGAATTTTAAAATAGCCTCTGCCGTCAATTGCTGCGGTGAAACGCAAATTCCGATACCCACCTGCTGAATAAGCGGCATATAATCCGAGCGGCGGATCTGCGCCACAGGATTTTTCGCACCTAATTGCTTCGCCAAAAGGCAGGTTAAAACATTTAATTTATCATCGTCCGTTAACGCAATCAGCGCGTCAATATCGCTGATACCCTCATCGCGCAGTAAATCAATATCGCCGACATCACCGTTTAAAATTATTCCACCGTCCAAAAGCCCGCTTAACTTTTTGCATTCTTCATAATTCGGCTCGATAATCTTGACATCCAACTCTTCTTCGAGCAAATACTGCGCTAAATAATACGTTAAGCGATTGCCGCCTAAAATCATGCAGCTTTCGATTTTGCGGTGCGTAAAGCCCAAATATCCCTCGACGTCCTTGACCTTTTCTTTTTTCATCATAATTAATAACTGATCATTCTCGCCGATGACATCATCTCCGCGGGGGATGACAACTTTGTTTTGCCGTAAAATCGCAGCGATGACGTAATCTTTCGTTCCCGGCAACTCCTTGACTAATTTACCGATGATCGGATTATCTTTCTGCACCTGCAAGCCCAGCATCAAAAGCTTGCCATCAGCATAATAATTGACATCCATAGCCTCCGGGTAATGCAAAAGCTGCGAAATTTCTTTCGCCGTTACTTTTTCCGGATTAATTGCCAAATCGATCCCTAACGAGGGATTTTTGAGCAAATTTTCGTCCATCGCATACTCGGGATTGCGGATACGAGCAACAGTTTTCGGTACGCCCGCCTGCTTGGCCAAAAGGCACGCCAGCATATTTACCTCATCGTGAGCCGTTACAGCCACCAAAAGGTCTGTTGATTTAATGTTGCATTTATTTATAATCTCGGAACAGGCGCCGTTACCGACGACGACGCGCACGTCTAAAGCATCCTCTACCACCCGGGCGCGATCAGGATTAGGCTCTACTACGGTCACATTATGTCTTTCCTTGGACAAAAGAGAGGCTATGCTGTAGCCGACCTTGCCCGCACCTAAAATTAACGCATTCATCGTTACACCTTCTTTATTTTCCCTCTTGTTTTTCTATTTTAAACGATTTGTACCGATTTAGCAAGCTTTTTTCCGCAAAAAGACGCGCGCAAAGGATTATTTCCTTTATATAGCAAAAATAATTTGTAAAAATCCAGCCTGATATTGTTTCTTGACAATTATCGGCAAATCATGCTATACTTTAGTTAGTGTGTAGTAAAAAAAATATTTTTCAAACTATTTATAAATAGCTAAGGAAGTGATTTTTATGGCCAGAGGAAGCGGCAGTTTCGGTGGAGGCGGCGGAGGTGGACACTCCGGCGGCAGCTTCGGTGGGGGGCACTCCGGAGGCGGGCGCAGTTTCGGTGGACGTCCCTCAAGCAGCAACTCCAGCCCCCGTGCGCATACGCCTACGCCCCCGTCGCACTCGCCCAATCGTCCCATTCATCATACCCCGCCCATCTCCGGCGGCTATGTAGCGCCGGGGCGCACAATTATTAATACCGGCGGAGGCGGCAATTACAACAATAATTCCGGTAATAACGGATCCTTTCAGCAGAAGCCTAAGAAAAAAGGCAATGGTCTTTTGACCTCTGTCATCATGATAGCTATTGCGTTTTTTATGGTGTTAGTCATCGTTGGCTTATTCGCCGATGATACCGACAGCATGACCAATACTACCGAGCGCACCGCCTTAACAGGTGCAGTGCAAATGACTGATTATTATGAGGACGACATCGGTTGGATTACCGAAAAAGACGTGCTGATTGAAGGATTAGAAAATTTCTATCATGAAACAGGCGTGCAGCCCTATGTCCTGCTCGTGCCCTACAACAGCCAATTTTGGAATGGCAGCGACTTTAACGGTGACGCGGGACAAGCTTATTTAGAGCAAGTTTACGCTGACACCTTTAACGACGAAGCACATTTCATCTTTGCCTACTTTGCCTGCGCAAACGACAGTAAAGATACTTTAGACGGCGAGTTCGAATATTTAAAGGGCTACCAAGCCGATACTATCATGGATAATGAGGCTCTGAAAATTTTCTGGGGCTACTTTGAAAGCTATTACAACGATACTTTCTACACTTTGGAGGAAATGTTCGCCAATACTTTCACCGATACCGCCGATCGCATCATGAGCCATCCTACCAACGGCTATGACACCATGATAGTCTTAATTATCGCCGCAGGTATCGCCATTGTCATCATCGGTATCGTGATGATTGTCCGTACTTCTGCCCAGCGCAAGCGCGAAAAGGAAGAATACACCCGTCAGATTTTAGAAACCCCGTTAGAAAAATTCGGCACGGATACTTCCGAGCTGGAGAAAAAATATCAAGATCAATAACACCCCAAGGAGGATGAAAAAATGAGTATTTTAAGCAGATTTAAAGACATCATGAGCGCCAATATCAACGCTCTTTTAGACAAATGCGAAGATCCCGCCAAAATGATTGACCAGTATTTGCGTCAATTAAAAGAAGATTTAGCTGAAGTCAAACAGGAAACCGCAGCCGTCATGGCTGAGGAAAAACGCACCAAACGCCTTGTCGACGATAATGCCGCCGAAATCGCCAAATACACCGATTTAGCAAAGAAAGCATTGACCGCAGGCAACGAGGGCGATGTCAAAGTATTCATCACGAAAAAGCAGGAATTAGAGGCTCATCAGGCAGATTTGGAGAAAACCTATGCTCTGGCTCATGCCAACGCTGAAAAAATGCGCGAAATGCACGATAAATTAACCGGCGACATTCAGGAATTAGAGCAGCGCCGCTTGAACGTCAAAGCAAAAATGTCCGTCGCCAAAACTCAGGACAAACTCAACAAAATCAATGATTCGATGAAAAGCGCAACTGGTTCAATGGAGGCCTTTGAGCGCATGGAAGCTAAAGCCGATCGTCTGCTTGACGAAGCTAACTCCATGGCTGAATTGAATGAAGAGCCCAAAGACTCAGCTGAAGAAATCGCGAAAAAATACGACAAAGATTCTTCCGTCGATGACGAATTGGCAAAAATGAAAGCCGAGTTAGGTTTATAAGACTCTAATAATACTAAAAGCACAGCCTATGTGATATAGTCAATGGTTAGCAGACACAAAAAAGCGTCTGCCATCATTTTATCATCTCACACTCAAGGCTGTGCTATTTTATTTTGTCCTCTCAAAGGTCAAGCACGCTATCCGCTTGGTCTCTGCTGTTACCTTAAATTCATCGCTTAGCGCGACCCCTGCCAACCAAACAATTTTGCCGTTACAAACAACAAGCGGCAAATTATCCCGCAAATCACGCGGGATTTTTTTATCGATCAAAATATCTTTCACCTTTTTTTCGCCTGTCCCTAAAGGACGCATCCTATCGCCTGCGCGACGTTTGCGCACCTCTAATGTGACGTCTAATTTATCAGCGTCGACAAATTCTTGATAAGCGTTTGTCTCAGTTTCCATCTCATCTGCAAGAGAGCATTTCAGCACGCCCGCAAGCAAAACCAACTCGCCATCCTGCCACCGCCAAAGCTGAACATAATCCTCACCGTTAGACATTTGCTCCTTTTGCAAGAATAATTTGTCGTAGCGTTTGACGATCTGCCAGTCATAAGGCAGAGAAAGCTTTTTCTCGCCGCAATCTTCCCTCGCTAATTTTAAAATTTGCTCAATCTGCGCAAAACTCAATTTCTGCCTGCCGCTCAAGCTCTGCCAAAGACTTTGCAATGTGCGGCGCTTGATCGTCGCATGATAGCAGCGCCAAATCGCTAAATCAATTTCCGCCGATTGCTCATTTTTTACGGCGCAAGCTATTAAGCAAGCCTTCGTTTGCTCATTAAAATAATTTTCATCTTCAGCCGCCATTTCGGCTAATTGGCACAAAGCGCGGTCAAGATGAGGATTATACTCATTTCTCAAAATCGGCAGTAATTCCATCCGCAGCTTATTGCGCAGGCAAATCGTCTCAAAATTAGTGCTGTCGGTACAATACGGAATATTTTCCGCAGTGCAAATTTGCAAAATTTCCTCCTTAGACAAACCAAGAAGCGGGCGGATGATTTTTCCCTGCTTAGCTGCCAAAACTGCCAGCCCAGCCGGAGAGCAGCCCTTTAAAATATGCATCATTACCGACTCGGCGCGGTCGTTTAAATGATGCCCCAGCGCCAATTTGTCGGCATTTAGGCACGCCATTTCTTCCTGAAATGCTTGGTAGCGTACCTCATGCCCGGCGGCCTCCTCACTCAAATGCTGCTCTTTTGCGTACTCAGCTACATCTTTTGTAACTACACGGCAAGGCACCTGCCATGCCGCGCACATTTGGGCGACAAAATCAGCATCAGCAACTGCGTCCTCTCCGCGCAAGCTGTGATTAATATGTATAACGGCGAGATTAAGTTTGTATTGGCTACGCAAATCAACCAGCGCTCTAAGCAAAAGCATGGAGTCAGCACCGCCTGACACTGCCGCAAGCACCGTATCATTCATATTTAACAGCCCATACTTCTCTATATACTTATAAATGCGCTCCATAATCTCACCTCTGCCAAATTTTAAAAAAAGGAATAGGCAAGCGCCTATTCCTTTTTTACGCCCGAAGGCTTAAATTATTCTAAGATCTCGGAAACAACGCC
>QAKL01000011.1 GCA_003343815.1 Clostridiales bacterium | reverse complement strand
ATCGCCATACAGGGCACAAGTGCGATTAATCCGGTGCGGATCATGTTTTTATAACCGAGTTTATCGGACATGCGACCGCCTGTTAAGGTAGCAAAGGCTCCGGCTAAAGCGATAAGCGAGGTGATGAGCCCTGAAGTTTCTTCGGTTTGCATGAGGATCGAGAGCCAAAATAACGGAATAAAGGTATTCATACCGTTCATAATAGCTGAGCGCATGATCGTTACAAAAAATAACCGCATAAATCCGTGCCAATCGTCTTTCTGTCCGGCTTTCATCGCGGTAGCCATTTCCTTTTGCCCCTCCTCGGCAAATTTGAGGAAACGGGAGTTTAAAGAAAAAAGCCAAAGCGCCATCAACGTGGCAGGGATAGCAATAATGATTGTGCCGTGCATACCGAAATGACTTACGGCGAAAACTGTGAGGACCGGTCCCACAAAACCGCTTAAATTGCCGCCGAAAGAAAAGTTGCTGACGCCTTTGCCTTTAGCTTTGCCGGAGACGAAATTAGCCATACGGCCGCCGTCGGGGTGGTAAAGCGCCAAGCCGATACTGCTTACGGCAATGCAAAAAAGCATCGCGGTGTAGCTTTCAAAAAAACCTAGCAAAGCTATCCCCCAGCCGCTCATTAAAACACCTAAGCCCATCATCCACGGGCGGGCTTTTTTATCTGCTAAAGCGCCGAAAAGCGGCTGGGAAAGGGCGTTTATAAGGCTCATGATAAAAATAAGCCCGGCGACGGAGGTGTAGGACATATTTTTGTAAGTGACTAAAAACGGTGATAACGCGATCAAGGAAAACGTGCTCAAATCCACGCAGAGATGACCGAGCATCATGATGTAGCTGTAATGTTCTTTTTTCATATTCTCACTCTCATTCGTTACGATTTTGCCTCTATAGGATAGCACTTTTACAATATAGTGTCAAGAAAGACGGATTAATAGGGAAAGTAAAAATATTTATACTATGTGCCAAGTGTATTATATATAGGATAGTATAAAAAAGTTTTTGACAATTGACGCAAAACTCCTCTAAAAAACTTTAATTTTAATTGACACAAGCATAGGTTTATAGTATAATATTTGATTAAATAGAATTTGACGAATTTTGATTTTTTGCGTGGGTATATGGGGAGAAAGGATCTGAAAATATGGGTGAGGAGAACTTTACAGACATAGTTTTAATCGGTGCCGGGATTATGAGCGCGACTTTGGCGGCATTGATCAAAGAATTAGAGCCCGAGTGGCAAATTACGGTTTATGAGCAGTTATCTACTGCCGGTGAGGAAAGTTCCAATGAGTGGAACAATGCCGGGACAGGACATTCCGCTTTGTGCGAGATGAATTATACGACGGAAAATGCTGACGGGACGATGAATATTAAAAAAGCGGTGGATACCAGCGAGAAGTTCCAACTGTCCAGACAGTTTTGGTCTTATCTGGTGCAAAACGGCCGCCTGCAAAATCCAAAGGAATTCATCATGCCATTGGCGCATATCAGTTTGGTTGAGGGCAACGATAATATTCGCTTTTTAAAGAAACGCTACGAGGCGATGACAGCGAATAATTTATTTAAAGGCATGGAGTATACCGAGGATCCCGCGGTAATGAGCAAGTGGGCGCCTTTGATTTTAAAAGGTAGAAGCGCAAATGCCGAGCCTTTGGCGATGACTTACATGAAAACCGGGACGGATGTCAATTTCGGCGCGTTAAGTCGCAATATGTTTGCTTATCTGGCGAAAAGCGGTGTCGAAGTTAAGTATAACTATAAAGTAAAAGATTTGAAGCAAAACGACGACGGCACATGGCAGATCAAAGTCGAGGATTTGAAAACCAAACGCACGGGCTATAAAAAAGCGAAATTTGTATTTATCGGCGCAGGCGGCGGGAGCTTACCGCTTTTGCAAAAATCTGGTATCCCCGAGGGCAGAGGCATCGGCGGTTTCCCGGTGAGCGGATTGTTTTTGGTCTGCAACAATCCTGCGGTCGTTTCGCAGCATGAGGCTAAAGTGTACGGCAAAGCTAAAGTCGGTGCGCCGCCGATGTCGGTGCCGCATCTGGATACGCGCTATATCGATGGACAGAAATCCTTATTGTTCGGGCCGTTTGCGGGCTTTACGCCTAACTTTTTAAAATGCGGTTCCTATGCTGATTTAATTTTGTCGGTGCGCCCGCATAATATCATCAATATGATGATGTCGGCGTTTAAAGAGTTTGGTTTGGTGAAATATTTGGTGCAGCAGTTGTTATTGTCTGATGAGAAACGCCTGAAAGAATTGCAGGAGTTTGTGCCTGAGGCACGCTTGGAGGATTGGGAAGTTGTTGTCGCCGGTCAAAGAGTACAGGTCATCGAGGAGACAAAAGACGGCGGCAAGGGCACGCTGCAGTTCGGGACCAAGGTCGTGACCTCTGCTGACGGCAGTATCGCCGCATTATTGGGAGCATCCCCGGGAGCATCGACGGCGGTAGACGCGATGATTGACGTTTTGAAAAAATGCTTCCCTGCGGAATTCGAAAATTGGCAGGGCAAAATCAAAGAAATGATTCCCTCCTACGGACAGACTTTGGCAGACAAGCCTGAATTTTATCAAGAGATCCAAAATTACACCGCAGAGGCGCTGGAATTAAACAAATAAAGATAAGTCCATAAGCGAAAGCTTATGGATTTTTTCTATATGACAATAAAAAAGTTATTGCTTTGATAAAAATTTTGTGGTATAATTAATTGCTTGTTAGGAGAAACAAGTAGGAATACAGAGAAAGCAGGGTAAATCAAATGGATTATGTCGAAGTAAAATTAACATTGGGTAATCATGATTGTATAGAGGCTGTCGCCAATGCGTTTGTTGAGCAGGGAAGTGGCGGTGTGGTGATTGATGATCCGCAACTGATCGCCGCCTATGCTAGCAGAGGGCAGTGGGATGACCACGAATTCAGCGACGAATTATTGGCGCAGACGAGTGTCGAGGTAAAAGGCTATTTTGCCGACGACGAATATTTTGCCGGACGCTTGGAGGGATTGCGCGAAGCTGTCGCGCAGATCTGCGCGCGGATGGAGCAGGAAGTGCCGCAGTTTTATTTTAACGATGTCGCCGAGGAGGACTGGGCGAACAACTGGAAACAGTATTTCAAACCGGAAAAAATCGGTGTGCGCACGGTAGTGAAACCCACATGGGAAGAGTATACGCCTAAAGACGGGGAGCTCGTGATCGAGATAGATCCGGGGATGGCGTTTGGTACTGGCAATCACGCGACGACGGCATTATGTATAAATGTTTTGGAAAAATATGTGCGCGAAGGCATGGAAATCATAGATGTCGGTACCGGCAGCGGTATTTTGGCGGTGCAGGCGGCATTATTAGGTGCAGACAAGGTTCTGGCGCTGGATTTTGACCCGGTAGCTGTCAAAGCTGCGGGCGAAAACATCGCTTTAAATCATTTGGCGGATAAAGTCACGGTCAGAAACAGCGATTTATTGAAAGCTGCTGATATGAAAGGCGATATTGTCATTGCTAATATTGTGGCGGATATTATCCTGCGGCTTTTACCTGACGTGCCTAATTATTTAAAAGGCGAAAAGATATTTATCTCTTCGGGTATCATCGATACTCGTCGCGACGAGGTCTTGGCGATGTACGAAAAATTGGGCTTTGAAGTTTTGGAAGTGCGCGAGGACAAAGGCTGGGTTGCGATCGTCGGTAAATATCAGGAGCAGGTCTGATGAGGAGATTTTTTGTCGAGCCTGAACTCATTTCAAATGACGAAATTGCGATCATAGGCGAGCTGGAGCATTATCTAAGCGATGTTTTGCGCTTAAAAATAGGCGCGTTAATCGAGCTCTCAGACGGCGAGAAAGAAATCTGCACAGTAAAATTAACTGAGTTTGCCGCTGGTGTAATCAAAGGCGAAATTAGCGAGCGCCGTGCATTTAGCATGAAAAGTAAAGTCGAGATATATCTCTACCAGGGACTGCCGAAAGGCGATAAGCTCGAGTTTATCGTGCAGAAATGCACGGAGTTGGGCGTAAGCGGGATTATCCCGATTGAGATGCCGCGCTCGGTAGTGCGCATAATTAAGGATAAGTCGGCGAAGAAAACCGTGCGTCTGCAAAAAATTGCAACCGAGGCTGCCCAGCAGTCGAAGCAGGACGTTGTACCGCAAATAAGCGAGCCACTCAGCTGGCAGGAATTTTTACGCGAGACAGAAAGCCTCGCAGGATTGACGCTTGTCTTATGGGAGGATGAAAAATTCTGCGGTTTAAAGGATGCCTTGGCGAATTATGCCGAGGTGGGACGCATTAATCTAATCATCGGGCCTGAGGGTGGATTAGGCGCGGAGGAAGCCGAGGAGTTAAAAAAAAGAGGCGCGATAAGCGTTTCTTTAGGCAGGAAAATTTTACGCACCGAAACGGCGCCGATAGCGGCACTTGCGATGATCGGCTATCACTATGGCGATTTGGGCGTTATATAGATTAAAGGCATTATTGCTTAACGGGGGTAAGGATTATGGAAGAGCAGGCAAATACGAATATGAATACGCCTAAAAAAGTTTATTTTGAGACATTGGGATGTAAGACTAATCAGTATGAAAGCGAGGCTTTGGCGGCGTTATTTGCCGAGGCAGGCTACGATTATACTGAAGATATAGACGAGGCGGATGTCTGCGTAGTTAATACATGTACGGTGACGCACGTCAGCGATCGCAAATCGCGCCAGGTGATTCGCCGTGTGGCAGGAGCGAAGAAAAAGGATGCCGTTTTGGTGGTCTGCGGCTGCTACGCTCAGGTGGCGATGGAGGATGTCGCGGCTTTGGGCGAGGCAGATGTCATCGTCGGCACCAATCAGCGCAGCCATATCGTGAAAGCGGTCGAGGATTTTTTGGCGAGCAATAAGCGCAAAACCTATGTGGCGACGACCAAGGAAATGGCAGATTTCGAGCCTTTGGGGGCGCACCGCGTGATCAATATGACGCGCGCTTATCTGAAAATTCAAGAGGGATGTCAGCAGTATTGCAGTTACTGCATCATTCCCTATGCTCGCGGACCGCTGCGCAGCCGTAAAATGGCAGATATTTTAGCAGAAGTGCGTAATTTGGAGGAGGCAAATTTCCAAGAGCTGATTTTGACAGGGACGCATATCGGTGCCTATGGCGAAGAGGACGGCAACGAGGGCTATGATTTGGCAGATGTCTGTGCGCAGATTTTGGCTAATTCGAGCATACCGCGCCTGCGCTTGGGCTCGATCGAGCCGACGGAAGTCACGGACAAGCTTTTGCAGTTAATGGTGGAAAATCCGCGGATGTGCCGTCAGTTGCATATGCCTCTTCAAAGCGGCTCGGACGAGGTGTTAAAACGCATGAAACGCCCGTATAAAACCGATGATTACCGCAAAATAGTGAAAAAAGCGCGCGAAATGGTGCCGGAGGTGGCGATTACGACCGACATTATGGTCGGATTTCCCGGCGAAAGCAACGACGATTTTCGCGAGAGCCTGATGTTTGCTGATGAGATAGCTTTTGCGGCGATGCATATTTTCAAATATTCTCCCCGCGAAAATACTCCGGCAGCGGCGATGTCAGATCAAGTAGACTCCACATTGAAAGATAAACGCAGCAAAGCCATGGCGGCGGTAGCGGAGAAAAACGAGCTGAAATATATGGAGAGATTTGTCGGCGCAGAGGTCGAGGTATTATTAGAGGAAGTCGATAAAAAAGGATACTGGGAAGGGCATACGGATAATTATTTAAAAATTTTGTGCCGCTTGGACGACGCTGCAAAGGGGCAAATGCGCCGAGTAAAAATCACCGAGCTCAATAAGCGCAGCTTATACGGCAAGGAAGTATAATTTTTGCTTTGATTTATAGTGATTGCTCTTGCAAAAACATAGATTTTTTGCTATAATAGCTAAGAATGAGTTTGGAGGTGAAAGTCTATGGATTGTATTTTTTGCAAGCTTGCTCACAAAGAAATTCCTACGGAAATTTTATATGAAGATGATTATGTGGTAGCTTTCCCGGATCAAAATCCGCAGGCTCCGGTGCATGTGCTGATTATACCGAAAAAACATATCTCCAGCATGAATGCCGTGACGGTAGAGGACAGCGAGATTTTAATGCATGTAGTTATGGCTGCGCAGAAGATCGCGCAGGATAAAGGCATCGCCGAGAGAGGATATCGTTTGGTAAATAACTGCGGTAAAGAGGGCGGTCAGACCGTTGGGCATCTGCATTTTCATTTGCTGGGCGGCAGAGACATGCTCTGGCCGGCAGGCTAATTCCTATAATTAAGCTATAAATAAAGCTTAATGGAATAGTTATAAAAACTTCTTGCATATTAAGCAAAAATATTGTATAATTATATGAGTATTTATGAGTTCCCCTATAGCATCTGTAGTTTGGGTGCGTAGCTTGGAGGGAGGGATAACTGTGGGAGAAGTACATGTAGGTAAAAATGAGTCATTGGACAGCGCTTTGCGCAGATTTAAACGTTCTTGCCAGAAATCCGGTGTTTTAGCTGAATGCCGTAAAAGAGAGCATTATGAAAAACCAAGCGTAAAACGTAAAAAGAAGTCTGAGGCAGCTCGTAAAAACAACAAAAGAAAATCTTTCTAATTTAAGATAGAGGATTTTACTGACTTTACGTAATTTTAGGGCAGTACCGTTTCGGTACTGTCCTTTTTCTATTGTTTAGCTTGAAAGGTGCGCCAAATAATTATAAAATTGCTCGTGCAATGTACGCATTTCATCGGGAGCTTTTATAGCATGGCGGTACATAAAAATATTGCCGAATTTGCTTTGAAAAGTGAGGCTTAAGATAAATCGCAGCAAGAAAAGCGGTAAAAAGCGAAAAATATGCATTTTTTTCGGTGAAAGTTTTATGCCGCATTGCGCTAATTTTTTAAAGTTGGTTTGCAGATCTTTTGCCGTGTGCGCCATGACAAGGCGGTCTTTGCCGGCATATTGGGGATTGTGAGCCTTGTAATAAGCATCGGCAATCGGCACGACCATGGCTAAATGGCAGATTTGCCAAGTGTGCATATCCGCTACTTGCTGATAGGGAATTTGGGCGCGGGAAAATAGGGCTTTCAATTCTTGAGCTTGCTTATTTTGCGTTTGGTGCAGGATAGCAAAAGTAGTCGGCTGGATCACTTTGGGGGTGAGGGCAGCATGAAGTACGCCATCCTCAATACTGCCGCCCGCTCCGGGAAAGGCAGGAATGATACGGTTGGGACCGCAGATTTGCTCCCAAACAGAGTAGTTTTCAAGAGAATTAACCATAGTTACGATATAGAAACTATGATTGGCGGCTAATTCTGTGAGGGCTTGATGCAGCTGATTTTCTCTGACGGTCAAAAAGATGAAATCATAAATATCATCGGTTGCTAAGGTGCTTAAAATATTGACATTTGCGGTTTTAATTTGTCTGTCTGTTTCGTATTGCAGTCCTTGCTGTGTTAATATTTTCAGTCTGTTTCCGCGGGCGTAAACGGCAGTTTCGACGCCTGCTTCGGAAAAAAGTGCGGCATAAA
>QAKL01000080.1 GCA_003343815.1 Clostridiales bacterium | reverse complement strand
AAAGAAACGGGTATTTTGGTGAGCTGCAGCGATTATCATATTTTTAAGAAAATGAAGATGACGCGCAGCGAGGTCATGAAAAAATATCTGGAAACGATTGATTTGGCGTTTGAGGCAGGAATTGTTCCCAGATGTCATCTGGAGGATATCACGCGCGCTGACTTTTACGGCTTTGTCGTGCCGTTTGTGCGTGAATTGATGAATCGATCCAAGCAGGCGGGTATTCCGGTAAAAATTCGCGCTTGCGATACGATGGGCTACGGCGTGCCCTACACCGAGGTCGCTATTCCGCGCAGTGTGGCGGGAATTATTTATGGTTTGCAGCACTATGCCGATGTGCCGAGTGAGTGCTTGGAGTGGCACGGGCATAATGATTTTTATAAAGCGGTGGCCAATGCGGCGACGGCGTGGCTTTATGGTGCTTCGGCGGTCAACTGCTCGCTTTTGGGTATTGGAGAGAGGACGGGCAACGTGCCTTTGGAGGCGATGGTGTTTGAATATGCATCTCTCCGCGGCTCGCTCGATGGGATGGATTCGACCGTGATTACGGAAATTGCCGATTATTTTAAAAACGAAATGGGCTATCATATCCCGGATATGACGCCGTTTGTCGGACGTAATTTTAACTCGACTAAAGCAGGTATTCATGCCGACGGGCTTTTGAAAGATGAGGAAATTTACAATATTTTCGATACCAAGAAAATTTTAAACCGCGCTCCCGACGTGATTATTTCAAAAACCAGCGGCGCGGCGGGCATAGCTTACTGGATCAACGAGAATTACCGCTTAGAGGGTGATAAAGCGATCAATAAGCACGACCCGTTGGTTGTCGAATTAAAGAAATGGATTGATGCCGAGTATGAAAACGGTCGTCAGTCCTCGATGACTAATAAAGAAATGGAAGAAAAAATCGCTCTTTTGTCCAATGGAACATTAGTAAGATAAAATTTTAACGAAGGTGGAGAATCATGGAACATAAAACGATCTCGATAGCCGAGCAAATTTTTGAGCAATTGGAGAGAGAGATTTTAAGCGGCGCTTATCCGCGCGGGGAGCTTTTGACCGAAACGAAATTAAGCGAAAAATTAGGCGTGAGCCGTACTCCTATTCGCGAGGCGCTGCGCAGGCTCGATCAGGAGCATATCATCAAAATGACGACTAAAGGTGCCTTTGTTTTAGGTATCACCAAGCAGGATATTGACGATATTTACGAGATCCGCTCGCGTATCGAAGGGCTGGCGGCGAAATTAGCAGCTGAGCGTGCAACTGATGAGGAGATCGCCGAGTTAAAAAATACCGTAGAATTGCAGGAGTTTTATACGTTGAAGCAGGACGCGGATAATATTAAGAACATGGACAGCACCTTTCATCGCCTGATGTATCATATGAGCGGCAGTACGCCGTTATATGATACTTTAGAGCCTTTGCATAAGCGCATCATCAAATACCGCAAGGCTTCGATTTCGAGCCAAACCAGAGCACATGAGTCGATGGAGGAGCACAAGGCTATCTATGAAGCAATTGCGGCGCACGACGGTGAATTGGCAGAAAAACTGGTCAATGAGCATGTGCGCAAAGCCCAAGCCAGCATCGCCAGAAGGGAGATCAAATAAAATGGGATTAACTATTGCACAAAAGATAATTAAAGAACATTTACTTGAGGGAGAGATGATTCCCGGGACGGAAATCGGCTTAAAAATAGATCAGACATTGACGCAGGATGCCACAGGGACGATGGCTTATTTGGAATTTGAGGCGATCGGCATCCCGCGGGTGAAAACCGAATTATCGGTAGCCTATATCGATCATAATACTTTGCAGTCGGGCTTTGAAAATGCCGACGATCACCGCTTTATCCAGTCGGCTGCGGCGAAATACGGTATCCGATTTTCGCGCCCTGGTAATGGTATTTGCCACCAGGTGCATTTGGAGCGCTTCGGCAAGCCGGGCAAAACATTGATCGGCTCGGACTCACATACGCCGACCGGAGGCGGTATCGGGATGCTGGCGATGGGCGCAGGCGGTATGGATGTCGCGGTCGCAATGGGCGGCGGATTATACTATATTACTATGCCGAAAATGTATAAGGTTAATTTGACAGGCCATTTGCGCCCATGGGTCAGCGCCAAAGACGTGAGTTTGGAAATATTGCGCATTTTATCGGTTAAAGGCGGCGTTGGTGCTATCATCGAGTGGGGCGGCGAGGGTGTAAAAACCTTGAGCGTGCCGGAGAGAGCGACGATCACCAATATGGGTACAGAATTAGGGGCTACGACCTCGATATTCCCCTCAGATGAAATCACCCGCGAATTTTTGAAAGCGCAGGGGCGTGAGGCGGACTATATCGAGCTAAAAAGCGACGAGGACGCAATATATGATAAAATTATCGAGATTAATTTAAGTGAGTTAGAGCCGATGCTGGCGGCACCCCACTCTCCTGATAATATCGTGAAAGCCAAAGATTTAGCAGAGGTCAAAGTCGATCAGGTATGTATCGGCTCCTGCACCAATTCTTCCTTGCAGGATATGCTCAAAGTAGCGGCAATTTTGAAAGGTAAAAATATCGCCCCCTCGGTCAGTTTGTCGATTTCCTGCGGCTCAAAGCAGGTGATGACGATGTTAGCTGAGTGCGGAGCATTGAGCGATATTTTAGCCTCAGGTGCGCGCGTGCTGGAGTGCGCTTGCGGACCATGTATCGGCATGGGCTTTTCGCCTAATTCTGCCGGAGTGTCCTTACGCACCTTTAACCGTAATTTTTTAGGCCGCAGCGGCACGAAAGACGCCCAAGTTTACTTAGTTTCGCCGGAATTGGCGGCAGCCAGCGCGCTTACAGGCTATATCACCGATCCGAGAACTTTGGGAGATTATCCCGAGATTACTTTGCCAGCTAAATTTAAAATTGACGACAGCGCGGTCATCATGCCTTTAGAGGGTGAGGCGGCTGAAAAAGCGGAAGTCCTCTATGGGCCGAATATTAAGCCATTCCCGCAAACCGTGCCTTTAAAAGATGAAATTAATGCGAAATTAACCTTAAAAGTTGGGGATAATATTACCACCGACCACATCATGCCGGCAGGTGCCAAAATCCTGCCATATCGCTCCAATATCCCGAAAATGTCGGAATTTTGCTTTACCGTTTGCGATGAAAAATTTCCTGAAAGAGCGAAAGAAAATAAAGCGACAATTATTATCGGCGGCAGCAATTACGGGCAGGGATCCTCGCGCGAGCATGCGGCATTAGTGCCTATGTATCTGGGAGTTAAGGCAGTCATCGCCAAAAGTTTCGCCCGTATCCATACGGCAAACCTGATTAACGCAGGAATTTTACCCTTGACATTTGTGCAAGAAAGCGATTATGATGAATTAAATCAAGATGACGAGTTAGTATTAAGCGATATTTTTGCAGGTTTGGCAAGCGGCACTTTTACGCTTTATGACAAGACGAACGGCAAAAAATATGTCGTAAACGGCAAATTTACCGCGCGTCAGCAGAATATTTTAAAAGCCGGCAGTATGCTGGCCTTTACCAAGGGGGTGTAATGATGGACGAGAAATATATTACTGCAGCTTGCACGCATTTCGAGGAATTACTGCGAGCGCAGATCGCCCGCGCCGAGAAACTGGCGAACGCGCCTCAAGCTGTGGATTATACGAAAAAAGGCGTAATTACAGTAGGTATCGTGGGTGGCGACGGCATAGGGCCTGTCATCGTTAAGGAGGCGGAGCGTTTATTAGAGGATTTACTGGCAGAGGAAATAGCGGCAGGCAAAATCGTGCTGAAAGAAATAGACGGTTTAACAATCGAGAATCGCTTAGCTACGGGGCAGTCGGTGCCTGAGGATATTTTAACGGCGATCAAAAGCTGCGACGTGTTACTCAAAGGTCCGACCACTACGCCTAAAGGCGGCACGATGGAAAGCGCCAATGTAACGCTGCGCCGCGAGCTGGATTTGTATGCTAATGTCCGCCCGATCAGCGTGCCTGAGGAGGGGATCGATTGGGTATTTTACCGCGAAAATACCGAGGGCGAGTATGTCTTAGGCTCGCAAGGTGTGGAAATGCCGCATCTGGCGATGGATTTCAAAGTGACGACCGATGCAGGCACGCGCCGTATTGCTAAGGCGGCTTTTGAATACGCCAAAGCGAACGGTAAAACTAAAGTTGCGATTGTGACTAAGGCGAATATTATGAAAAAAACCGACGGCAAATTCTCAGCAATTTGTCACGAGGTGGCTAAAGATTATCCGGAAATTACTGCTGATGAGTGGTATATCGACATCATGAGCGCCAATTTGATTAATGAAGCGATTCGCGCCGATTTTCAAGTGTTCCTTTTGCCTAATCTTTACGGCGATATTATCACCGACGAGGCGGCGCAGATCCAAGGCGGTGTCGGTACCGCCGGAAGCGCCAATATCGGCGATAAGTATGCGATGTTTGAGGCGATTCACGGTAGCGCGCCGCGCTTAATCGAAGAGGGATTGGGTGAGTATGCAAACCCGGCAAGTATTTTTAAAGCGGCTGAAATGCTGCTGCGCCATATCGGATTAACAAAAAAAGCTGAGTTTTTGGGCGAGGCGCTCCATATTTGCAGCGAATCTGAGCAGAAAATCACCGCAGACGGCACCAAGGAAGGCGCGAAATGCGCGGAGTTTGCCGATTATGTCATTGAAACGCTGAACGCGCTTAAGGTGAGCAAATGAGCTGCGTGATTAAAAATTTGACGAAAATTTACCCGTTTGAGAGCGGAGAAAATGTAATTTTTGATAATTTTTCGCTCGAGTTTCAAACGGACGAAATCACCGTTTTTTTAGGAAAATCAGGCTGCGGCAAGACGACTCTTTTGCGGCTTTTGGCTGATCTGGAAGATATGGACGCAGGCGAGATAGATTTTTTTGATGAAAAAGGCACGAAAATTTATCCGAAAATAGGCATGGTTTTTCAGGAGCCGCGCTTGCTTCCGTGGCGCGATGTGCTGGGTAATGTGCTGATTCACCAAGAAAAGCATGAGGAAAGTTTGGGTTTAAAATGGCTTGCGCAAGTAGGATTGGCAGACTATGCGCATACTTATCCCGACGAATTATCAGGTGGTATGTCGGCGAGGGTAGCGATTGCGCGGGCGTTAAGCTATGAGCCGGAGCTTTTGCTGATGGACGAGCCGTTTGCGGCGCTTGATTATTTCACGCGCGCGGAGCTCGAAAAAGAAACAATTCGCCTTTCTCGCGAGCAAAATCTGGGTGTGGTTTTTATCACTCATGATTTGGACGAGGCGCTTTTAATGGCGAAAAAAATCGTGGTTTTGAAAAAAGGCGAAAAAGCGGAGGAGTTTCAGATAGACGAGGATTATCCTCGCGACTTAACGGCAGAGAAAATGATAACACTCAAGAAAGCGTTATTAAATATTTTGGAAAAATAAATTTTGGAGGCGATCATGATGAGCGTAATGGACAATTTGCATGAAAAAGCCAAAGCTTTGCACAAAACGATAGTTTTGCCTGAGGGTAACGAGCCCCGCACTTTGAAGGCGGCGGTGCAGGCTTTAAACGAAGGCTTGATCACCCCGATTTTAATCGGCAAAGAGGACGAGATTAAAGCTTTAGCCGCGGCAAACGATTTGGACGTAAGTCAAATCAAAATCGTGGATAATGCTTTGGGTGCGACAGACAAATATGCGGCAGAGCTTTTTGAACTGCGCAAGAAAAAAGGCATGAGCATGGAGGAGGCGCGGGAATTGGCGCAAAATCCGCTTTATTTCGGGGCGCTGATGCTTCGTTTGGGCGAGGCTGACGGTATGGTTGCCGGAGCGGAAAACGCGACGAGCAATGTTTTGCGTGCGGCTATCCAGGTGGTTAAAACCAAACCGGGAATGAAAAACGTCTCAGGCTGCTTTTTGATTGATTTGCCTGATAAAAATTACGGCGATGACGGCGCGTTTATTTTCGGCGACTGTGCGGTTATCCCCGCTCCCGACAGCGAGCAATTAGCGGACATCGCTGTATCCTGTGCAGAAAGTAAACGTTTATTAATCGGCGGCGAGCCGAGAGTAGCGATGATGTCCTTTTCGACTAAAGGCAGCGCAAAGCACGAGAGTATTGACAAGATGAATGCGGCGTTAGCTTTAGCGAAAGAAAAAGCGCCTGATTTATTAATTGACGGCGAAATGCAGTTAGACGCGGCGGTAGTTCCTGCGGTCAGCGCGAAAAAATGCCCTGATTCGCCGCTTGAGGGCAAAGCTAATGTATTAATTTTTCCCGATTTAAACTCGGGCAATCTTTGCTACAAAATGGCGCAGCGTTTCGGTCATGCGACGGCGATCGGGCCGATTTTGCAGGGTTTGACCAAGCCGGTCAATGATTTATCCCGCGGCTGCTCGGTACAGGATATCGTCGATATTTTTGCCGTGACTGCTTTACAAGGCGAATAAAAATAAACTCTCGGGAAATCTCGAGAGTTTTTCACGTTTAGCGCGATTTATCCTGCGCAATTAAAATTTTAACGGCTTCAACAGCACAGCGGATAGCGGAGGTGGTATCGAAATTTTCATCTTGGTCTAATCCTGCCGCTTCACGTTCTTGGTTCCACAGTGTGGCAAAGACGGCACCGGCGCGGATACGGCGCACGGCGGCTACGGTGAAAATAGCGGCAGACTCCATTTCGCTGGCTAAGACACCTAATTTTTTGTACGCCTCCCATTGAGTCAAAAGTTTAGGTGAGGTGGGCATACTTTGGGGGCTGTGCTGCCCGTAAAAGGAGTCTTTCGCCTGCACAACTCCGATATGATAGGAAAATTTCAGACTATCGGCGGCTTTTTTTAAGGCTAAAGTAACATTAAAGTCTGCCGTCGCCGGGTATTCTATAGGCGCATATTCTAACGAAGTGCCGTCTTGGCGGACAGCTGATTGGGCGATGACGAGATCGCCTGCGGACACTTTTAAATCAATACCGCCTGAGGTGCCGACGCGGATTAAGGTATCGGCGCCGATATTGACTAATTCTTCGACGCAGATCGCGGCAGAGGGACCGCCGATACCGGTGGAGACGGCGCTTACTTTTTCTCCCGAAAGGGTGCCGGTATAAATCGTAAATTCGCGGTTTTGGCTGATTAGCTTGGCATTATCAAAATATTGGGCTATTTTGGCGCAGCGCGCCGGATCTCCAGGCAAAAGGCAGTAGCGACCGACATCGCCTGCGCGAGCTTTTAGATGAAACTGCAAATCATTATTTTGCATGAGTGTCCTCCTTAGGAATTATTTATAAGCTTATTATAAAAATAATAGACCTCTTTGGCAAGAGATATGGCAAAATTAGTTTAAATTAATGATGAAAATATACATATTCCAAAAAATTATTTACCTGTTTTTCGGAAAAATTTAATTATTTGTTGCAAGCGGGAGAGGATTTTGTTATAATATAATTTAGCTCAAAATTGATAATTGGAGGAAGAGGATGTTCGAGTTTGAGGTAATTAAGGAGTGTCCGCATACCAAAGCGCGTGCAGGCAGATTTCATACTCCCCACGGAGTAATCGAAACGCCAGTATTTATGCCGGTAGGCACGCAGGCGACGGTCAAAACGATGACTCCCGATGAATTAAAAGAAAATAATGCTCAGATTATTTTAGGCAATACTTATCATTTGTACTTGCGTCCGGGGCATGAGCTCATTAAAGAGGCAGGTGGACTGCATAAATTTATGAATTGGGACAGACCTATTTTGACGGACAGCGGCGGTTTTCAGGTCTTTAGTTTAGGAGAATTGCGCAAAATCAAAGAAGAAGGCGTGACGTTCCGTTCGCATTTGGACGGTTCCAAGCATTTGTTCTCCCCGGAGAGGGTAATGGAAATCGAAGAAGCCATAGGAGCCGATAT
>QAKL01000114.1 GCA_003343815.1 Clostridiales bacterium | reverse complement strand
GGTGATTCCGCATTTTGCGCACGCTGCTGCTAAAATACGGCAAATCTCGCGATTGGAGTTAAAGGCATCGCTGCCGCCGCGCAAAAACGCTGCATTACCTGATTTCAGGCACAATCCTGCCGCGTCAGCCGTGACATTGGGGCGCGCCTCATAAATAATACCGATAACGCCTAACGGCACGCGTACCTTGGAAATATGGATATTTTCTGCCCCCAGCCAGCTTTCGTCTGATTTACCGATCGGATCGTCTAATTCGGCTATCGCCCGCAATCCGTCTGCCATATCTTTAATGCGCGCCGGCGTTAATTTCAATCTGTCCAAAAAGGCCTTGGACAAGCCTGCATTTTCCGCATTTTTCATATCTATGTCGTTGGCGGCTAAAACTGCCTCACTGTTTTTCTCCAAATCCTCTGCCATCTGCATAAGAGCCGCATCTTTTTCTTTGCGCCCAAGCAATCCCAGCTGATACGCCGCCTCCTGCGCCAGAGTGCCTTTTATTTTTAGTTCTTCACGCATTTATCTTCCCTCCTCAAAGCACCAACCCCAAATTATCGCGGTGAATAGCCTCATCATAATCCTTAAATCCCAAAATATCAGCAATATCTTTGCTTTTCGCGCCTTTGATCAATTCCAAATCCTTCGCCGCATAATTCACGATTCCGCGGGCAAATTCCCGCCCATTTTGGTCAACGATCGCTACGACCGCGCCTTTGGAAAAATCGCCGCTGATCTCTTTGATCCCGCTGGGCAGCAGGCTCTTGCCGTTATTTAAAAGCGCATTTTTTGCTCCGTCGTCTACCACTAAGCTCCCGCTGATACTGCGTCCGCAGGTGATCCAGCATTTGCGTAAGTGCGGTTTGACATCCATAGGCAAAAAAAGCGTGCCTAAATTTTCGCCTTCCGCAATACGGCTTAACACATCTTTTTCGGCACCGTGCGCAATAATCATCGCTATCCCGGCATTGGTCGCAATTTTAGCGGCGGAAATTTTCGTCACCATGCCGCCGGTACCTAAATTGCTCCCGGCAGTCCCGGCGATTTTTTCGATATTTTCGTCCACTTTTTCTACGACCTCGATCATTTTTGCCGCGTGATTTTTATGCGGATCCTCTTCATAAAGACCGTTAATATCGCTTAATAAGATTACCAAATCTGCCTCAAGCAAAACAGCCACCGTCGAAGCCAACGTATCATTATCGCCGATACGGATTTCGTCGATTGCTACTGTATCGTTTTCGTTAATTATCGGGATAATGCCCATTTTCAGCAAAGCGAACAAAGTATTGCGCGCGTTTAAAAAGCGCTGGTGATTGTCCAAGTCCGCCTTAGTGAGCAAAAGCTGCGCCACCGTCTGCCCGTACTCAGCAAACATTTTTTCGTATAAATGCAGCAGTACCCCCTGCCCCACAGCCGCCAAGGCCTGCTTGCCGGGGACATCCTTGGGCTTTTCCGCCAACTTTAAGCGTCCCATCCCGGCGGCAATCGCGCCTGAGGAGACCAAAACTACTTCCTTGCCTTGATTGTATAAATCCGTCAGTTGCCGCGCCAATGCCTCGATTCGAGGCAGATTCATCTTGCCGTTAGAATAGGTAAGCGTGCTGGTGCCTACTTTAACCACGATCCGCTTAGCCTCGGTAATAAGTGCGCTGCATTCGTTTCTCTGCATGATCATTTCCCCTCCTTATTTTCTCGCGCTAAATAGGACTTATTCGGGAAATTTGATTACCGGTTTCTTTTTATTTGGGCGATAGGCCAAAATATTGCGCCCGATAGTCTGCACGATCTCGCAGTCGCCGCCTGCGGCGATGCTTTCTGCGACCTCGTCCATCTCCTCAAAGCAGTTTTTCAAAACTTTGATTTTCACCAATTCACGCGCCGTTAAGGCTTCGTTTAACGAAAAAAGCACGCTTTCGTTGACTCCGTTTTTTCCTATCTGCACGATCGGCTCTATATTCATCCCTAAGGAACGCAAATATTTCTTGTCTTTGTTATTGAGCATGATTTTTTCCTCCTAAATATAGTTGTACATATTGCATTATAGCATTTTTGCCGAGAAAACGCCAGCATTATATTTAAAAGCAGCGATATTTTTTGCACACAAAAACTGTATGGATATATTCATGCAGTTTTTATAATTTTACCTTTAAAATACAATCTGCGCCAACGGTCAAATAACTACAATCATGAAAAGACACATAATCCCCGCCGGCTTTTAAATTAGATATGACACATGGGATATCCTCATCGCTGGCTGCTTTTTTGCGGAAGCAGGTTTCCTCAGTTTTTACATCGACAATTAAATTTACCTCGGCATTAATCATCGCCACGCCGTTATTCGGTCCGGCAGACTGCATACCGTCGACGACGTATAAATTTTCACTATCGGAAGTCGATGGCCATGACGAACCCGGCCAATGCTAAACTAAAGTTTTTTGCCGACCACGGCAAAGACACTCCACTCAGCGATTGACACAAAGGCACAAACGCTGTATAATGAAAAAAAATATTTCTTACGGAGGTTCATCATGGATTATTATACACGCGCTTTAGAATTAAAAGATGAAACTATAGCCCACCGCCGCTATATCCACCAAAATGCCGAAATAGGTCTTGATTTGCCGAAAACCACCGCTTATGTCTTGGCTCAATTAAAGTCTCTCGGTATTGAGCCTGAAATGTGCGGTCACGGGATCACCGCCACTATCGGCCAAGGCAGCAAAACTATTTTGCTTCGCGCCGACATGGACGCTCTGCCGATGCAGGAATTAAGCGGCGAAGCATTTGCCTGCCCAAGCGGAGCCGCGCACGCCTGCGGACATGATTTCCACGCTGCTATGCTTTTAACGGCGGCTAAAATGCTCAAAGAAAACGAAACTTCTTTAAAAGGCACAGTAAAATTAATGTTTCAGCCGGCAGAGGAATGCTTTTCCGGCAGTACGGATATGATCAAGCACGGCATTTTAGCCGATCCAGCGCCCGATGTCGCTTTAGCTTACCATGTAAGCCCGGGCAGATTACCGGTCGGATTATATATGTATAATTCCAAAGGTACGATGATGAACTCCGTCGACGGCTTTAAAATCACTATTACCGGCAAAGGCTGTCACGGCGCTTACCCACACTACGGCGTCGATCCGATCAATATCGGCGTGCATATCCACTTAGCCTTGCAGTCGCTTATCGCCCGCGAGGCTAATCCCAACGACGCCTCCGTCCTCACCATCGGACAGTTTACCGCAGGCACCGCCGCCAATATCATCCCCGAAACTGCCGTCTTGCAAGGTACTTTGCGTACTGACAGCGTAGAATCCCGCAAATTGCTCTTAAAACGCATCAAGGAAGTCTGCGAGCAAACCGCGCAGATGTATAACGGTCATGTCGAAATCGAAACTCTCTCGGCTGTACCGCCCCTTATCACCGACAGTGTCTTAAGCAAAGAAATTGCTTCCTTTATGCAGGAATTGCCTATTCCTCATTTAATCGCCAAAGACGAAGTATCTGCCAGCGCTTCGGAAGATTTCGCGCTGATAGCCGAAAAAATCCCTACGGCGTTCATGTTTTTGGCCTCAGGCTTCATGGACGAGCGCGGCGAATACCCCTCGCACCATCCCAAAGCGCTCTTTAACGAAGATGTCTGCCCAATAGGCGCGGCTTCTTTGGCACATTCAGCTACCCGCTGGCTCGAAACCCACGCTTAATTTAACGCAAAAAACAACCGCGTTTTCATATGCGCACAGCTCCATAAGAAACAGAAAATAGAAAAAACACCCTCCTATGGTAGAATAAAAAATAACATAGGAGGGACTTTTTATGACCAGAAGTTACAAACACATCGAAAAATACGAGGAAGTGAAGCCAAGCATAAAATATAACATAATCTATAGGCATAAAGATAAATATGCTATATCAGTCATGTGTAAATTTTTCAATGTTTCTCGCAGTGGATATTACGGATATATATCACGAATGAATACCCCTAACAAAAAAGCGGGCAAATATGCTATAATAAACGACACCAAAAGGAGGATCAAAAATGTCAACAAAGAAAAAGCAAATACACCAACGAATTCAAACAAACCATCATCAATCTATATCATTTCGGTAAAACCTATTCCTAAATCAAACACGAATATGGCATCTCTCACAGTGCTCTCGTCAATTGGATTAAACAATTCGCTGCGTATAATCCCTTAATAATTGTAAAGCAAAAAAGTATCTGCTCATACGAACAGATACTTTTCTTTTGCTCATTTTTTATATCTATTCTCTTGGCTAAAAAAAATAATTCATCTAAACAGAAATTTATAAGATAATTGTTTCTAAATCATCCGGAATAAACAGTTTACCTGTAAAATATTGTTTCCCTCCTTCTGCATAAAGCTCTTTCCTATGCGAAATGTTTTTGTCCTCTTTATGATACAGCAATAAATTCTGAACGCCGAGTTTCTCTGCCACTTCACAGGCGTCTTTTACCGTAGAATGATGCTTTTCATGCGGATCATCCAAACGACGCCCAGCAGATGATCGATATGCTTGTGGGTCACAAAGATCGTATACACGTCTTTCCAAGCAATATTGGCACGTTTCAACCGGTTGCTGCTTTTATTTTATTTTTGTTCGCTAATCATCTAAATCTTTCTCGCTTTTTATAATCGCTCCATTAGCAGCGTCTATTTCATAGTCATATTCATAACCGCCATATTTAAACTCGATTTCATAAACTCTCCTGCCATCATCATTATCCGTCTCCCACGCATAATCGGTAATCTTGCTCTCAGATACTCCCGCATGCTGGAGGGCAACATTTTTGGCAGCTTCCATACTGATATAAGTCTCGCCTGCATTATGCATGTTATGCATATTATCCATATCATGATGCTGCATTTGCATACCGCCGCAATACTCTTTTTCATGCTCGATAATTTGTCCGTTTACCGCGTGTACCTTATACTCGTAATCATAATCATTAGTTTGGAAGTCTATTTCATACACCAAGCAGCCGTCATCGCTGTCCAATTTGCATTCATAGTCGTAAATTTTATCTGCCGTCGTCTGTGCATGAGCAAGCGCCATCTCTTTCGCCTTACTCTCACCGATATACGCCTGCTCGCTGGCTTTGCCTGTCACGGTCAGGTTATCATCAACTGAGAAATTATCGGCAGTATTTCGTCCGCATAAAATCAAATTTAGCTCGTTAATCGACATATCCGTCAGCTCAGCAAAACTTTTGCCTGGATAAGCGCGGCAAATCTCATTGATCAACTGCGCCTTGCCTTCTGAAATATTGTACTGCTTCGCCAAAGCGGCTAATTCGTTATTTTTGGTGAGTCTCTGACTCATCACAGCCGCTTGAAAAGTCTGATTTTGAAATAATTCATTGACCTCTGCCGTCAGTTTTTGCTGTAATAAAGCCCCGTCAGTGCTGTTTTTATCGTCCACACTGACCAAAATAGAATTAGCAGTCTCATTTAAATAACCGTTTTGCAGCATGGAGCCGATCAAAGCATTAACCGTCACTTCTAACGTACTTCCCGAAAAATCCATCTCCCCGATAATTTTTGCGCCGTCATCATTTAAGGGCCGGACATTTAAAACCCTTTCCTTTTTATTGACATTAATCTCCACGCTTGGGTTGACCTCCAGCGCCACTACTGCCGCCACTGCCTGATTAGCCCGATAGTTTCCGATACCGCCCAATCCTAAAGCTAAAATCACTCCCGCCGCTAAAAGCATCGCCGCTTTACTGTGCGATTTTTTCGCTTTTTTCTCCTGCATGACTACCACCTGCCCTTTTTCATTTTGTACCCTGCCGCGCAATTCCTCCGTAAAAGGCGGCGTCAACTGCTCATAACCATCTTTCAGCTTTTCTTCAATTTGCTTGTTATCCAATACCTTCACCCCTCTTGGCTTAAAATTTCCTTTAATTTCTTCAGTGCCCGATGATACTTTGACAAAACCGTCGCTAACGGCAGTTCCATTATTGCGGCGATTTCCCGATGCTTAAAACCACTGACCGCGTGCAAAGTCACGATTTGCATTTCCTCTGTCTGAAGCTTTGCCAACGCCTGCTTCACCAGCAACTTTTGCTCGGTATCATAGGCTATATCCGCAATCCATTCCTCACTTAGCGCAAGCTCCGTAATATTCTTTTGCTTGCGCATTTTCTGGCGGCATATATTTTTCGTTATCGTCAGTATCCATGCAAGCGGCTTTTTAGCTGACTTATAGCCGCCTGCAGCCTGCGCCGCAGCAATAAATGTTTCTTGCAGAGCGTCCTCTGCCTCATGTACATTATGCATCATAGATAAAGCAAAGCTGTAAATATCCGTGGCGCATAAAACATATAATTTATCCAAGGCTGTCATATCTCCGAGCGCGATTTTGCTTAAGCACTCGTCAATTTTTCTGTTTTTTTCATCTACAGCATCATCGATTAACATTAAACTAAGCAGCACCTCTTGCTTCACCCCTTTACACCTTATTAATGTTTAAAACGGTCGTTTTATTGCATGATTTTAAAATTTTTTCTGCTTTTATTATAAACTTTCGCCGATAATTTTGCCAGAGGTTTCACCTCCTAATGTTTGAACTTTACTGCTTCATTCGCTAATAATAACAAATCCCTCGCAATTTTGTTAAATATTTCTTGTAATATTTTGTATGATATGTTATCATAAATATAAAATGATTATGAT
>QAKL01000085.1 GCA_003343815.1 Clostridiales bacterium | reverse complement strand
GGAGTGCGCGGTGAAAACCTGCACTTCTTAGACAAGAACAGTAAGATCCGCTTCTCCCATGAGAACCAGGACGTGGCAAAGCTGTACCAGGATTTCCTTGAACATCCTCTTTCCCGCAAGTCCCATATGATCTTACACACGGACCACAATGCCTGGTCCATGCACGAAGAACCATAATTCGTGCAAAAGTCACTCACTTTTTATTATCCTTCTATTCTTGCCAAAAGAAACGCCGCCACGGTTTTGCCGTGGCGGCGTTTCTTCTATAATGTATGGATACAGTTTTCCTTATCTCACGCGATACTTTTCTACAACATCCATATTCAGTTCTACACCAAGACCTGCTCCCTGTGGTACAAGGTAATTCATCTCGCTGTCGCACTGAATCGGCTCTTTTAACAGTTCTGTTCTCAGCGGATTGTAATTTTCCTCTGACTCAATGAACGGAACATTCGGCAGAGATGCTGCAAAATGAACATTAGCTGCTGTCAGAACTGCTGAGAAAAAGGTGTGGGGAGTAAACAGTTTATCATAGGCAAGTGACAAGGCCGCGATTCTGCGGCACTCGGTAAATCCACCACTCCAGCCCAGGTTCGCCTGTACCACATCCAGAGCGCCACGCTCCAGCAGTTCCTTGTAGCGCGCCAGTCCCTGCTCAGACTCGCAGCCAGCTACCTTCGTGCGCTTTAATCCGGCTGCGATTTTTGCGTAGCCTGCCACATCATCAGAGCGGGACGGCTCCTCAATCCAGTAGATGTTATACTCATCGAAATATTTTTCGGCTGCAAGCACTGCATCCACATCCCAGGTACAGTTCATGTCAATCATCAGAACAGCATCCTGGCCAATGGTCTCACGTACTGCTGCGACACGAGCCATATCCTCCTCAAAGGAAATATTGAAATCACCCTTATTCACATATCGGTGCGGCATACCGATGTTGTTGCGGCTTCTTCCGACTTTCATCTTGAAAGCGGTATAGCCCTTGGCCATGTAACTCTCCATCTCACGCTTCAGGTCATCAATGCTCTTTTCCGGAGCATAGAAGCCTGCGCTGGCATAGCCCTTTACCTTATCGCTGTTTGCGCCCAACAGACGGTATAATGGAAGTCCTGCCACTTTACCGGCAATGTCCCACAGCGCAATATCGATACCGCTGATCGCGCCCATCACAATACCGCGGCGTCCATTGGCAAAATTACTCCACACCATAGTCTCCCATAGCCGCTCAATATCCAGCGGGTTCTGTCCGATCAAAAGCCCCTTCAGCTGGTTCTCAATGATGTCAGCCATAGCTGTCATGGAGGCACCAAAGGTTGCGCACTCTCCAAGTCCTGTAATCTTTGCGTCCGTCTCCACCTGGATCAGCAGCGCGCCTCTTCCGAAGCACGCAGACTGACCGTCAGCGATAAAGGACTCATAGGGATATTTCAGGATAATTGTTTTGATATCTGTAATCTTCACGATGAGTTTCTCCTTATTTCAGCAATGTTGGAATCAGTAAAGACAGCGGCGGAAAATATGTAATAATAAGAAGATCCGCAATCAGAACCGCGAAATACCTCATCAGGTACTTCATCATGCCCTCAATCTTTACATTGGCGCTGTCACAGACAACGTACAGGTTTACACCTACCGGAGGTGTCATCATGCCGATAGCCAGGTTGGTCATCATAATGATACCGAAATGGATCAGGTCGATGCCAAGGGTCTGGGCAATCGGGGCAAGCAGCGGAGCCAGGATTACCATAGCTGCGCCAGCCTCACAAACCATGCCGACTACCAGAAGCATAACATTGATGAGAAGCAGGAATACATACTTACTGTCAGAAATTCCCAGGAATGCTTTTGCCAGAGCCTGCGGGATCTGCTGTTTTGCCAGAATCCATCCAAAGATGGTGGATGCGGACATGATCAGAAGAACCGTAGCCATGGTCAGAACAGACTCATAGAAGATTTTCTTTAAGTCTTTCAGCTTGATCTCTCTGTATACAAAGACACCAACAACCAGGCCATAGAATACAGAAACAACGGCTGCCTCAGTCGGGGTAAAGAATCCGCTGTAGATACCGCCCAGAATGATGACCGGCATCAGGATTGCGAGGATTGCATCCTTAAATGCTTTTCCACGCTCAGCCCAGCTTGCTTTTTCCACCGGAACGAATCCCTGTTTCTTTGCAAGATGATGAGCCATAGCCATAATGGTTCCGCAGATGAATAATCCCGGAAGAAAACCTGCCTTAAACAGATCACCGATGGACTGCTCTGCAGCAACACCGTACTGGATCAGGCCAATACTCGGCGGAATGATAACGCCAAGCTCAGCGGAAGAAGCAATGGTACCAGCCGCAAAGTTGCGGTCATATTTGTGTTTGAGCATTTCCGGAACAATGATCGCTCCAACAGCCGCTGCGGTTGCTGCGCTGGAACCGGAGATTGCTGCGAAGAAGGCGCAGGTTGCCACGGCAACCATAGCCAGGCCGCCCGGGATATGACCCAGGAAGCTGTTGCATAAATTTACCAGACGGCGGGAAATACCGCCGGAGCTCATCAGGTTTCCGGCAAGAACGAAGAACGGAATTGCCAGCAGAGTAAAGCTTCCGGTTCCGGAAAACATTCTCTGGATCACGATTGACATATTGGTACCGCTGTCAGCGGCCAGTGCCAGCACGGAGGAGCCGCCCAGCACAAAAGCGATCGGAACTCCTGCAAAAAGCAGGATTACCATACTTATGAACAATACTGCTGTCATTTTACGTCCTCCCCTGTGATCTGATAGTAAACTACGATAATGGTATTGATCAGCATGAATACTGCACCAGTCGGAATGGAAGCATACATCAGTCCCATAGGCATTTTCAATACCGGTGTGGTCTGATTCCATACAAGACCTGCTGTCTTATATCCCATTACGATCAGAAATACCATGAATGCCGCGGTTGCTGCCTGTACCAGAAGCATTACTGCTTTGACCGCTTTTTTCGGGAGCATCATAAACAGGATCTCCAGACCTACCAGAGAGCCCTTACGCACACAAAGCGCTGAACCAAGGAACGTGGTCCAGATCAGCATGTACTTGGATAACTCTTCACTCCACGGAATGGTGGCATGGACAAGGCGGAAAACCACCTGTCCAAACACAACCACTGACATCACGGCAAGCATCAGTACAACGACCCATGTCAGAAATCCGTTTACTGCTTTGTCGATTCCCTTAATCATTTTCGTCATAACCTGACTGCCTCCTCTGTTATTTTGCTGCGTTGATCTTCTCGATCAGACTGCCAAACTGTGAATTGTATTTCTCATATACCGGCTGTACTGCCTCGATGAACGGAGCCTTGTCTACTTCATTGACTTCCATGCCTTTCTCTTTGCAGCCTTCCAGCATCTTGTCTAACTCTTCGCCTGCCAGCTCACGCTCGTAATCAACAGACTTCTTCATAGCGTCTGCGACGATATCCTGCTGCTCCGGGCTTAACTTGTTCCAGGTGATCTCGCTCATCATCAGCGGGCATACCGGGTAGAAGTGCTCGGTCAGGGACAGATATTTCTGAACCTCATAGAAACGGGAGTTATAAATGGTGAACAGCGGGTTCTCCTGACCATCTACAGCGCCAGTCTGAAGTGCGGTGAACAGCTCACTGAAGCTCATGGAAACTGCATCCATACCAAGAGCGCCAAGAGCATCTACACATACAGAGCTCTCAAGAGTACGAACGCGAAGACCCTTGCAGTCATCCGGAGTCTCGATCGGTCTGGTGGAGTTGGTCATGCTGCGGAAGCCCAGATCGTAGGTACCGAATACCTTAATGCCCTGACTTTCCAGATTTCCAAACAGTTCCTGTCCTACTTCGCCGTCCAGAACCTTGAATGCTTCCTCACGAGAATCAAACAGGTACGGCATGTTGAATACGTCCATGTTGGAATCAAATCCGCTCAGTGCTGCTGCTACGGCTACGCTGATATCCATGGTGCCCATCTGCAGAGCCTCTACAGATTCACGCTCATCACCAAGGGTGCCGTTCGGAGCTACGGTAACGGTAATGGAACCGCCGGACTCTTTCTCAACCAGATCCTTGAAATAGAGAGCTGCCTGCTGGTACGGATGACCCTCAGCCTGTCCATGTCCAAAGGTCAGCTCGATCGGATCACCAACCGGAGCCTTTGCCTCGCTGCCATCTGCTGCAGCCTTATCAGCGGCTGCCTCTGCTGCGGTGGTTGCTGCTGCAGTGTCTGCTGCGGTGGTGGAAGTGCTGGAGGAGCTTCCTCCGCATCCGGTCATGCTGGTAACTGCCATTGCGGCTGCTAATACTACACCAAGTTTTTTGTTCATTTTCTCTTTTCCCTCCTGGTTTTTACAACATCTTTTGTGTAATTTCATGTTAGCACAACGATTCTGAAAAGAAAAAGGATGTATGATGTATACATCATAAATATGAATTTCATATTTTCTAATTTATTCTGCATTTCTTGATATGTTATTTATAACGTTATGTGGTAAAATATAATATGAACGAACCAATATACCGGGAGGATAGTTTCATGACTACGAATCTGAAAAACAAGGCATATCAGATTATCAAAGAGCGGATTATGTCCTGCGATTACAAACCAAACACCTTTTTAAATGAAGCCGACCTGATTGAAGAGATCGATGCCAGCCGTACCCCTATACGCGAAGCACTCAACAAACTGGAGCAGGAAGGCTTTGTCCAGATCATTCCCAAAAAAGGGGTTATGGTAACCGGACTTACTCTGGTCGAGATCAACCAGACCTTTGAAGCCCGCATCCTTCTGGAACCATTTATCATTAACAACTATATGAACCGAATCGACCGAAATGCACTGATTGATATCCAGAAAACCTCCGAACAGCTCATTCAGACTGTACCGTCCGCAAAAACTCCAGAAGAATTCTGCTACCTTGACGATAAACTGCACCGACTGCTCAACAAGGCCTGCCCCAACAAATTCTTTAACGATATGCTCGATCATATCTATGATCAGAACCAACGCATCCGCCTGTTTTCCGGCCAGGATATCTGGGAGCGACATATTGAAGCGGCCCGGGAACATATCGAACTGATCCGCTATATTTTAAATGATCAAAAAGAAGAGGCATCCGCGGCTATTACCCTGCACCTCATCAAATCTAAGGAAGCAGCTGTCAATAGCCTGTTCCAGAAGCAGATTTCCGCTATATAATTCCTATCGCAACATGAAAACGCCGCCACGGTTTTGCCGTGGCGGCGTTTCTTATATATGATATTTCTATTTATTAACTGCGCTTATTTTTCCGGTACGTGCCACTCCCAGTTGCGGATTTCCTCCATATCCTGTCCGTACTCGGCAATATACTGCTTGTGCTCTACCAGCTTATCATTCATTTTCTGGATCAGGAAGGAACCACGGTTGCCCAACTGCGGCAAATGCATTACCGCGTCTTTTACCAGACTGAAGCGGTCAAGCTGGTTCTGGACACGCATGTCGAACGGTGTCGTGATGGTGCCTTCCTCCTGATAGCCGTGAACAGACATGTTGTGATTATTGCGCTCATAGGTCAACTCATGGATCAGAGTCGGATATCCGTGGAACGCGAAGATTACCGGCTTATTTGGGGTGAAGATTGCGTCATACTCGGCATCGCTTAAGCCATGCGGATGCTTGTGATCACTCTCCATCTTAAACAGGTCTACTACGTTCACTACGCGGATCTTTAATTCCGGAAGCTCATCCCGCAGGATAGTAACTGCAGCCATGGTCTCCAGGGTCGGGGTATCACCGCAGCATGCCATAACCACATCCGGCTCCTCGCCGCAGTCATTGCTTGCCCACTCCCAGATGCCAATGCCCTGGGTGCAGTGTTTCACAGCCTGC
>QAKL01000142.1:15982-23988 GCA_003343815.1 Clostridiales bacterium | reverse complement strand
AAAGTTTGGTGTGGTAACTTAACTTTAACACATGAGGCCTGTCTCTCATAGCTTTTTTATTTAATTGTCCAAGATGTATTGTACTCCTACAAATTTTACATATGTAAAACCCTCTTGCCTATTGACAAGAGGGTGATTTTTTTGTATATTAATTTATAAACATACATTTATTCAAGTTCGCAGCCATAATGATTTCCAATGTATATTTTGTATATACAATTTGATTGTAATAACGCGGTATTTATCGTTTTCTTTTGTAAGCGTATTTTGAAATTTAACTCGCTGATTCGTAATCAGCAGGTCGTGGGTTCGAGTCCCATCTTTAGCTTTTAAACCTCAGCGGAAGCTGAGGTTTTTTGCGTTATTCATTGTAAATTTAAAAGCAAAGCTTTTTTGTGGAAGTTTGTTAGAGCAGCAGTATTTTTGGCAGTATCATAGACAAGATAAATGTCGAGAAAAGTTATAAACTTTAGAAAAAAAATATTGACTATTAGCGATAGACGTGCTAAAATAACGATGTTAGCAAAAGCTAATTATTTTTTGCTATAACAAACGATAACAATGGAGGCGCAGAAATGAATGTAAAGACACTTACGGCCGCAGCAGCGATGGTTTCGGCGGTGGCTATAGCAATAAAGCAAAATGAAGAAGAACGCTTACCGTCGGTAAAAGGAGCTTTGGAAGTGCGCTCCAGTCTCCCTGGGAGGCTGCGTCTTTATTCGCCGAAAATTAAAGAAGCTACGGAAACCATGGAAAGATTGGAACAGCTCCATACCAACAGTGTAGTGACTTCTATTACGGTCAATCCCGTAACCCAGACGATTTTATTAACTTATGATAAAGACGAAGTCGAGCCGGAGGTTTTAGCCGGAGTAGTGATGAAACTTTTAGAGGCTGATAAAAAAGAAAGCAGCAAAGTGGGCTTGGCTTTAAAATCCATTACCGATTGCGCGGATTATTTTTTACAGGATAAAAGCAACGGTTTGATCAATCTGACGCAAGCTGTAGCCGGGACTTTTATCGGTATCGGCATGAAGCAATGCTCAGTTGGCAATTTCTCCGTTCCCAATGCCGCAACATTATTCTGGTGGGCTTACAGTATGCTCAGAAAGAGTGGCGGCAATGCTTAGGACAGTAGTTGCCAGACGGATGCTGGGCTACAGCGTAAAATGCAATTTGAACGGCAGACTGCGGATAGTGTTTGATCATTACGATTTTTTGCCCAAAGAGGCGGAAAAATATCTGCATTATATTGACGATGCAGTAATGCTGGTGGACGGAGTAAAAAAAGTTGAGATAAATATGTTGACAGGAAGCATATTGATTTTGTATAATGATAAAACGATAAGCGGCAAAAAACTTATTTCTTGGGTTGATGCTATTATCGAAGAAGGCCTGGCAGCATACGAAGAAATTTCCAAAGAGGACATTTCGACGGAGGCGCAGATCGAGCTGCGCGCCAAGAAATGCTTATATCAAAGATTGAATCAGCGAGCAAAAGCATTTAATGAGTAAAAGGAAGTAGATTATGATGTACGAAGAAAAAGGACACAACAAAATTACAAGCGAATTAATTCACACTATACCGAATCGTGCACGCTTTAGGGTGTTAGGGTTAAAGTTCTTGAGTAAATATAAGCTTGAGCTGGCAAAAAGATTTATGGCGATCAAGGGGATTAAATCCATCACCGTCAATGCCACGACTCAAAGCATCCTTTTAATCTACGACGGCAAGAAGTACGATTTACTGGATTTGCAGGATTTAGTAGACGGTATCGTGGGCGAATATTCGCTTTTAGCGTTGCAGGAATACAAAAACAGCAACAAAAAAGACGACGGTTCCAAGGCAGAGGATATCATGAGCTCCGGCACGATTGCCAAACGTTTGGCGCTTAATGGGTTAGCGTTATTAACCGGCAATACGATTTTAAAGAGGGAAGTTTCCACCGTAGCGCAGAGCTTTTCATGCATGCAGGGTCTTATTTCTTTAGGGCTGTCGGCTAATATGACAAAAAGCGCTGTCAAAGGCGTGATTTACGAGAAACGTCCAAACTCGGATTTCCTGACGGTCGTTTCGATTATTGCGACATTATGCTTGAAAAATCCAAACTCGGCTTTGCTTATCTTGTTAATGTCGGATATCGCCGAGTGGATGACTTCTTATACAGTAGAAAAAACGCGTAAATCCATCAAAAGTATGCTCTCGGTAGATAATACTGCGGTGTGGTGCCAATTAGAGGACGGCAGTTTGGAGAAACGCGCGATTGATCAAGTGAAAAAAGGCGACACCGTCGTGGCTCATACCGGTGAAAAAATCGCCGTCGACGGTATTGTCGAGTTCGGCTCGGCATTAGTCGATCAAAGTGCGATTACCGGTGAGTTTGTGCCGGTAGAAAGAAGAGCAGGTGACAGCGTATTTGCCGGAACAGTCTTAAAGAGCGGCTCGATCGGCATTTGCGCGGAAAAAGTCGGCGATAACACGGTCGTTTCTCGTATCGTCAACATGGTAGAATCCAGCGAAACCAATAAAGCGCCGATTCAAAAATATGCCGATAAATTCTCCAATTATTTAGTGCCGTTAAACTTTTTATTGTCCGTCTCGGTATGGTTGGCGACGAAAAATGCGCAGAAAGCGTTAAAAATGCTCGTCATCGATTATTCCTGCGGTGTTAAATTATCGACGGCGACGGCATTCTCCGCGGCTATCAATAACGCGGTGAAACACGGCGTTTTGATCAAAGGCGGCACCTATATTGAGCAGATGAGTAAGGCAAATACGATTTTGCTCGATAAAACAGGAACTGTCACTAAGGGTAAACCAAAAGTAGTTTCCATGAAAGTATTTGACGCTACGATGGATGAGAAAGAGGTATTGAAATACGCTTTGGCGGCAGAGGAAACCAGTACGCATCCGTTGGCGGGAGCGATCATGGACTACGGCTATCAGATGGATGTCGAAGTGCCTGTTCATGGCGAGACGATTACCTATGTCGCCAGAGGCACGGAAACTAATGTTGACGGTCATATTGTCCGCGTCGGCAGCGCAAAGTATATGCAGGAATTCGGCGCTGATATGTCAAATATTGTTATTGATGATTTTGACGGAGCGATTGCCAACTATATCAGCATTGACGATAAAGTAGTAGGCGTGCTGTATGCGATGGATCAGCTGAGAAATAATATCCGCCGTGCGGTTAATACTTTGCGTTATGACGGTGTTTGCGATATTGAGCTTTTGACAGGCGATATGGAGCCGCAGGCGAAACAAGTAGCCTCGATGATCGGCGCCGACGGTTACAAAGCGCAAATGATGCCTGAGCAAAAAGCGCAGGAGGTCTTGAAGCTGCAAAATGAAGGCCACAGCGTTGTCATGGTCGGCGACGGCATTAATGATGCTCCGGCTTTGGCTTATGCCGATGTCGGTATCTCCATGGGCAGCAAATCAACCGACATTGCGATCGAAACCAGCGATGTGGTTATCGGGCGCGACGATCCGATGATGATTGCCGAATTGCGCCGCTTGTCGGTCAGAGCGATGGATATTGTCCACCAGAACTTTGCGCTGGTTATCGGGATTAACTCTGTCGGCTTGATTTTAGGCGCGGCAAGCAATATTTCCGTCATGTTCAGCTCTATTTTGCACAATACATCGACGATTATGGTCGTCGGCAATTCATTGCGTTTGCTTTTTGCCGGTTCGAAGGAATGAGAGTCGGAAAAAATATATTTTAAAATTAATTGAAGAGGTGTTTTATTATGTTTACTGTAAACAGAGAAATTGTCAAAGGTGTACTGATTGGTGTAGGTGTCAGTGCAGTAGGCTTTTACGCTTACAAAAAAAATGAGGAGAAAGTCGATGCTTTCATGCGCAGACATGGCATCGAGGTCAAAAATCGTGCCGCTGATTTCCATGACATGAGCATTTCCGAACTGATGCGTGCCAAAGAAGATATCGAGGACATCATCGCTGAGAAAGAGATGGAAGAAGATACTGTTACCTTGAGCACAGATGATGCTCAAGCAGCAGACGCTGAATAATTAAAATCCTGCCTTCGGGCAGGATTTTTTTGTGCCTAAAAATTGTAATGTTTTTTTCAAAAAAAGTGATGAAAAAGTGTTGACAAAGAAAATAACCTGTGCTATTATCAATCTTAGTTAACATAGACTAACAACAGTAAGCAGCAAACAATGATTTGCAGAAATTTCAATTAAAGGAGCACGAAAAATGAACGAAACATTAAAGAAAACACTTTCGATGATTGCGGCGTGCAGTATAGCCGCCAGTATCGGCTTTACGACGCCGGCGATGGCTTTAGCGCAGCCGAGTGAAAATAGCGGAATTAGTCTGACAAATGCTGCCGCGCAGGCCGATACAGATTTTGTCATTGCCGATGGAACTCTCACAGCATATAACGGCACAGCGACAGATGTCGTGATTCCTGATAGTGTGACGGCGATTGCTGCCGATGCTTTTCAGGGCAACAGCGATATTACGAGCGTGACTTTGCCTGCTAATCTTACGGTTATTCCAAATAGTGCGTTTAGCGGCTGCCGCGCGCTCGAAAACGTAGTTTTTGCCGCCGGTTCACAGCTCACATCGATTGGCGCGAATGCTTTTTATGGATGCTCTAATTTGAAAAGCCTGACTTTGCCGGAGGGCGTGACCAGTATCGGTACCAAAGCTTTTGCTTCTTTAGGCATCGCCTTTAAAGAAATCAATCTGCCCTCGACGGTAAATACGCTTGGAGACAGTATTAAAGACGTTTTCGAGGGCTCGACAGGTCTGCAAAATGTCAACATTGCCGAGGGCAACAGCAGCTGGTACTCTTATGACGGTGCGCTTTATCAGGGAAGTGCGATTGTTTATTGCCCGCCGTATAAAACAGGCGCCTATACGATCAAGGACGGAACGACCAAGATAGCCGACAGAGCGTTCGCGATTTCTTCGTCACAAGACATTGGTTTAGAATATGTTGAAATTCCTAATACCGTTACCGCTATCGGGAAACGTGCCTTTGAAAACTCGAAAATTAAAAATATAGACATTCCCGCTTCGGTGAAAACTATTGACGAATATGCGTTTTATAACTCCAAAGTGCGCTCGGTAATTTTACATGAGGGCTTGACGGAAATCGGCACCAACGCTTTTACTACTTGCTACAGTATTATTGACGGGATGGTGCTGCCTAATTCGCTAAGCACGCTTGGCGATAAGGTATTTGACGATCGCGGCAGTATGAAGTGGCTGTATTTTAACAATTCTGCGGCGACGATCGGCAATAGTTTGACGGAAAATTACGGTTTTACGATTTACGGCGAGACAGGATCGGCATTAAATACTTATGTGACGGACAATCTGAATAAAGTTACTTTTGCCGATGCTTCGACCTTTGTACCGACGGAAAACGTCTCAATAAGCGAAAGTACGCAGGAGATGGAGATCGACGATACGGTTACTTTGACGGCGACATTGACTAATGAGGACGCGACCTGCACTAAAGCAGCTTGGTACTCGACTGATCCGGCGGTGGCATCGGTCAGTGTAAACGGCAATACGGCAACCGTGACGGCGCTCAAAGCAGGTGAAGCGCAGATTGTCGCTGTTACGGCTGACGGCAAAAAAGCAGTGTGCGCGGTTACGGTGAATAAGGGTGCGGACTTTGCATTAGACAGCGAGGGTTTGGTTAAAGCCTATCGCGGGACGGAGACTAATATCGTCATCCCCACTGAGGTCGAGGGTAAAGCCGTAACAGGTATTGCTACCGAAGCGTTTAAGGATAATACGCAGATCGAGTCGGTCGTGATCCCTGCTAATGTGCAAAAAATCGGCGACCGCGCTTTTAAAGGCTGCACGCAGTTAAAAACGGTTGAAATTGCCGACGGAGTGACGGGGATCGGCCGTGCGGCTTTCGATGGCTGCAAGGGATTAAAAGAAATCACCGTGCCTGCGAGCGTGACTGATTTAGGCGCCGCAGTCTTTAGCGGCTGCCAGAATTTAACGCAAGCACAGATCAATGCCGTAATTACCGCACTTCCGAATGAATTATTCAAAAACTGCGCCGCTTTAGAAGAGGTCAATATTCCTGATAGTATCGAAACTATCGGCAATGCTTCCTTTAGCGGCTGTAAAGCTTTGGCGGCGATTAAATTGCCTGCGAGCTTGAAATTAATAGACGAAAATGCTTTTGCCAGCTGCTATAGTTTAAAATCGCTGGATGTGCCGGAGGGCGTCGAGAATATTCGTAAATTTGCCTTTTTTGACTGCACAGGCTTGGAGCATTTGAGCCTGCCTGCGAGTTTAACTAAAGTAGGCTTTACCCGTATCGAGGAGATCGATGAGGAGGGCAAGGAGCATAAATATAATGCAGTGCGGTTGTTATTTGAACAGCAAGAAACGAAATTAAGCTGCAATTCCTTGCAGGAAATCGAAATCGCCGAGGGCAATCCGCTGTATCAAGCGCGTAACGGCATGGTTTACTCAAAAGACGGCAAAAATTTGATTTTTGTGCCGCGCGGAGTGACGGCAGTCGAGGTGCCTGACGGGACGGAAACGATTGATCCGTATGCGTTTTTCATCTGCTTTAAGCTGGAAAAGGTCGATTTGCCGAGCAGTTTGAAAACTGTAGGCTATAATGCATTCCACTACTGCGAGGCACTGACGGATATGACTCTGCCGGAGGGTTTGGAGTATATCGATAATTCGGCGTTCTTCGGCGTAGAGAGCTGGAATTACGGAGCTATCCCGCAGTCGGTTAAATATATCGGGCCGTATGCGTTTTATGAGTGCGCCGCCGAAAGTATCATCGTGCCGGAAAATATTACGGAAATTTACGAGCAGACCTTTGCCGGGTATGAAGTGAGTCTGAAGCATATTTCGCTGCCGGATAATTTAACGAAAATCGGCAATCAAGGCTTTGCGTTGGCGAAAAATGTGGAGTATGTGATCTTGCCGCAGAAATTAGAGTCTATCGGGATGGAGTCTTTAGCGGCTAACTACACGGTGAATTATATCACAGTGCCGAAGAGCGTGAAGACTATAGGTATTGAGGCTTTTAAGAAAAATACGGCGATGACGGGCTTGTATTTACCGTCAACGATTGAGTCGATTGATGATGACGCGGCGTATAATTGTGCGGCAGGCTTTACAGTTTTAAGCGACAGCAAAGAGGGCAAGGCTTATGAATTTGCGCAGAAGAATAAGTATAACTTTATCCTGCTCAATACTACCTCTGATTTTGCCGACGGCACGGTGTGGATCGAGGGCTTGGACAAAGTGACCGCGGAAAAAGAGGCGCAGATTGATTTGAGCGTCAAAGAATTGGCGAAAGATAACGAGACGATTAAGAGCGCTTTGCAAAAAGGCGAATATGTCACCGCCTTTGATATTTCGGCGAAGCTTACCGAAAATAATGCTTCCAAAGAAGTGACGGCGTTAGACAATCAGGTTTCGATTATTATGCGTATCCCGGATAATTATAAGAGCAAGGCTAATAAGCTCATGTTGGTTGCTGCAGACGGCAGTAGTGTGAATGTGACATTGGAGGATAAATACGCGGTAGCCAAGGTAAACAGCTTGGGCAGCTATGCTTTGGTCGTGAAAAAATCATCTTCAACGATTCCCTCCGGTGGAGGCGGTGGCGGAGCCGTAATTGATAATGTAACGATAAGCTTTGATTCGAACGGCGGATCGAGCATAAGCTCAAAAATCGTTTCAAAAGATACGGCACTCAGCGCACCTGCAGCTCCGACTAAGGACGGCTATATTTTCAAAGGCTGGTATACCGATAAAGATTTAAAGAACGCCTACAGCTTTTCTGCGAAAGTGACTAAGGACATGACTCTTTATGCGGCGTGGGAGAAAATTGCCGATCCGAGTAAGCAGATTATCCTGACGATTGGGCAGAAAAACGCGTTAGTGTTCGGGCAGACGAAAGTAAATGACGTCGCGCCGCTAATTGCTAATTCCCGCACGATGCTGCCTGCTCGCTTTGTCGCTGAAAATTTAG